>JAYTGI010000260.1:0-11947 GCA_043733605.1 Demequina sp.
AAGAAGCCTCAGATACGGTCGCCCACCGGCACTTGTGCTCATCCGCTCTCCACACCACGGGGCACCTTGCCGAGCCTCACTCGATCTGGCGCACAACACTGCGTTACATGGATGCCATGACAGTTGTGGCGGCGCTCGGAGGAGTCGCCGAGACGAAGGCTCTTCGAGCTTCGCGAGTGCCGCGCCGGTCCCTCAACGCGGCCCTCGCAAGTGGCGGCTTGGTGAAGGTGCGCCGCGGATGCGTGGCCCTTGCGGATGCGGACGCAACCCTCATCGCTGAAGTCGCATGGCGCGCGCAACGAACCTGCCTCACTCTCGCGCGCAACTTCGGGCTTCCGGTGATGGTCCGTGACCAACGCGTTCATTGGGCAGTCCCTCCTCATCGAAGCTTCGCATCGCGGCATGCCCGACCCCCTACGGGCCTTGCCTTCCACTACGCCCAAACCTCCCTGGCGAGCGGGCACCTGGCGCAAGCAATCGATACGGCCTCCTTATGCGTTGACCGCATGGATCAGTTGATCATGCTCGACGCGGCTCTGAACCGGCGAGCTCTCACCGTCGACGCGCTCGACGACTTCACTGTGACTTCTGCTGGGTCGATCGCCTGGCTCAGGGCGCACGCCGACCCCCTCGCAGAGTCGCCTATCGAAACCATCGCCAGGCTCTCACTCGCCACTCTGAATTTGAAGGTCACCCCCCAAGCTGAGCTGCCAGGCATCGGGCGCGTGGACTTCCTCGTGGACAACGCGGTCATAGTGGAGATGGACGGACGTGCCCACCACACCGACTATGGAGCTTTCGCGCGTGACCGCGAACGCGACCGGGCCGCCGCCGCGCTTGGCTTCACCGTTCTGCGGTTCACCTATGAAGACGCTGTGACACGGTCAGAGACAATTGCCGCGGACGTGCGCGCCGCGCTCATGGCCCGGACGCTGCGCCGCTAAAGATACCAGGGCTGCGTTTCGCGCGGGCCAAGATCTAGGGTCTTGAGCCTGCCGTCCGCGCTGTTCGTTGTGTGGTGAAGTGAGCAGTTGGATGCTCCGTGCTCAAACGGACACCCTGCGGTCGCCATTCCGTGCACCTGCGGGCACAAGTGCCGGATGAAAGCGCCGACGCGTACGAGGCGTGAGTCTGAGCACAGCAACTGGAGGGCCTACAAGTCCTCCTGGTCCGGCACATGCGGTCCGGCACATGCGGTCCGGCACATGTGGTCAGGGGCAGTCGAGAAGGCAGCCGGGCAGGTGACAAAACAGGCAGGTCAGCCGGCGGAGCAGGAGCCCTCAGGCTCTATAGTTCCCCGTGAGGTAGACGGCGCCGCCATGCACTCCCTTGGCACCGCGCAACACGTCGGGTGACGCGATCCGTCCGTCGTCGACGACCACCTCGCCCAAGATCCACGCAGGCACCCCCGCGGCGCCCGACGCCGCCATCAGTGCCTCGGCATCGCCGACGGCGACCAGCGCCACCATGCCGACCCCCATGTTGAGCGTCGATTCGAGGTCGTTCCACGGCACGCCGCCTGCGGCCTGAACCACGGAGAAGATCGCTGGCAGATCCCACGCGTCGCGTGCCACGTGCGCGGCGAGCCCGACGGGCATCACGCGGGCAACGTTCGCGGCGAGTCCCCCACCGGTGACGTGTGAGAACGCGTGGAGGCCCGGCATGGTCGCCGCGAGGTGGACGCACAACGTGGAGTAGATGCGCGTCGGCTCCAAGAGTTCCGCGCCCACCGAGCGGCCCAGTTCGGGCAATTGCGTATCGAGAACCCAGCCCGCGTGAGCCATCACGCTACGCACGAGCGAGTAGCCATTCGAGTGCAGTCCCGATGCCGCCATCGCCACCACGACGTCGCCTTCGCGCACCCGATCGGGGCCTAGCAATGCGTCGGCCTCGACCACGCCGATCGCGGCGCCTGCCACGTCGTAGTCGTCGGGATCCATGACGCCAGGGTGTTCGGCCGTCTCTCCTCCCACCAGCGCGACGCCAGCCATTTCGCAGCCAATCGCGATACCGCGCACGATGTCGGCGATGCGCTCGGGAATCACCTTGCCGCACGCGATGTAGTCGGTCATGACCAGCGGCTTGGCTCCACACACGACGATGTCGTCGACCACCATGGCGACCAGGTCCTGACCGATCGTGTCGTGCACGCCCATGGCTCGCGCGATGACGATCTTGGTCCCCACCCCGTCGGTGCTCGAGGCGAGCAGCGGGCGGCGGTAATTCTTCAGCGCCGACGCATCGAAGAGCCCCGCGAACGCGCCGATGCCGCCGAGCACCTCGGGCCCGTGCGTGCGGGTCACCGCGTCCTTCATGAGTTCGACGGCCTTGTCGCCTGCCTGGGTGTCGACCCCTGCATCGGCGTAGGTGATGCGAGCCGAAGCCTGCCGAGCGTCGGGCGCCTGGCTCCCCGACGCGCTGGTCACTTGACCACCTGGGTCATCAGGAGGTGGCGCGCATCGACCGGTGTGTCCATGGGGTACTGGCCCGTGAAGCACGCGGTACACAGGCGGTCCTCGGCCTGCCTCGTCGCCGCCACCATGCCCTCCAGCGAGATGTGGCCCAGCGAGTCCGCCCCGATCTGTATGCGCAGTTCCTCGACGCTCTTTCCCACGGACGCAAGCTCGTCTCGCGTGGGAAAGTCGATGCCATAGAAGCACGGCCACTGCACGGGCGGCGCCGAGATGCGCACGTGGACCTCGGTGGCTCCCGCCTCGCGCAGCATCGCGATGATCGCATGCTGGGTGTTGCCTCGCACGATCGTGTCGTCAACCACGATGATTCGCTTGCCTGCGATGACCTCGCGCAAGGGGTTCAGCTTGAGCCTGATGCCCAGTTGGCGCAAGGTCTGCGACGGCTGGATGAACGTGCGGCCCACGTAGGCGTTCTTGGTGAGGCCCTGGGCGAAGGGGATTCCCGATGCTTGGGCATAGCCGACGGCTGCGGGCGTGCCCGACTCGGGGACGGGGATCACCATGTCGGCATCGACGGGGTGTTCGCGCGCGAGCGTGCGGCCCATCTCGAGTCGCGCAGCCTGGATCGACCTGCCGGCGATCGAGGTGTCGGGCCTGGCAAGGTAGACGTATTCGAAGATGCAGCCGTGGGGATCGGCCTCGGCAAAGCGCTGAGAGTGAACCCCGTCGGCGTCGATCGTGAGGAACTCACCTGGCTCGACCTCACGCTCAAAGACGGCGCCGACGATGTCGAGCGCGGGAATCTCGGAGGCGACCACCCAGCCGCCCGAGGGCAGTGCGCCAAGCACGAGCGGTCGCACGCCGTGAGGGTCGCGCGCCGCATAGAGGCTGTTCTCGTCCATGAACACGAAGGAGTACGCACCCTTAATGTGGGGCAGTAACTCGAGCGCGGTCTGGGCAAGGGTGTCGCAGTCACCGACGCCCAGCAGCGCCGTCACGATCGCAGTGTCGGTGCACTTGCCGCCCTTGAGGTCCAGGCGCTTGGCGTACCCCTCTCGCTCGATCAGCAGTTCGATGAGTTCCTGTGTGTTCGTGAGGTTGCCGTTGTGGCCCATCGCGACGGTGCCATGAGCCGTGGGGCCGAGCGTCGGCTGTGCGTTTGCCCACGTCGACGCGCCGGTGGTCGAGTAACGGGTGTGGCCTACGGCGATGTGTCCTTGGAGCGCCTCGAGGGCTCCCTCGTCGAACACCTGGGAGACGAGCCCCATGTCCTTGAACACCAGGATCTTGCGCCCGTCTGACGCCGCAATCCCCGCGGATTCCTGGCCGCGATGCTGCAGCGCATACAGGCCAAAGTACGCAAGCTTGGCGACCTCTTCATGTGGTCCGTAGACGCCGAAGACGCCGCACGCGTCTTGCGGTCCCCTCTCGCCTGGCAGGAGGTCGTGGCTCAGCCGTCCGTCACCGCGAGCCATCCCCGGCCCTTTCGTCGTCGTCGGCCATCTCGGCGGCCTTGTCCTGTGCCTTACGCGGTCCCTGGTCTGCAACAACCTGGTCTGCAATCTCCGGAGTCACGCCAACTATGGGCATCCAGTCCGTCTCGATGTCGCGGCGCTGCCTGTCGGCCGAGCGTCCGGACGTGTACTCCATGAAGGCCGCTTGGGAACCCGAGATGAGGCCGCCAGCGAGAGCTCCAGCAATCGCAACCAGCAGTCCGGCCGTGCCGCGACCCACGCCGGAACCGGCCGGGAGAATCATGCCAATGATGAAGCCAATCGCGGCGCCGATGCCGATACCGGTGATGATGAACCGTTCCGTACGAGGGGCCCTGCGATAGGTCGCCGGGATCGCGTGCTCTGGCACGTCGCTGGGGGTGGGCTCTGGACCTTCGCTCACGGGATGAGTCTAGGCGGTGGAGCGCCCGCGCCAGTTCGCATTGGCGCGGGCGAGCACGACTAGCCCTTTGTGGACCCGGCGAGCAGGCCGCGGACGAAGTACCGCTGGAGCGAGAAGAACACGATGAGCGGCACAATCATCGACACGAATGCCGCCGCTGGCACCAGGTACTCAGTCTGTCCGTAGCCGCCTGCGAGGTTGGCGAGCGGATAGGTCAGCGGGTAGGTGTTCAGCGAGCCGAACACGGACGCGATCAGCAGGTCGTTCCACACCCACAGGAACTGGAAGATCCCCAACGACGCCACTGCGGGAAGCGACAACGGGATGATGATCCGAGCAAAGAGCTGTGTGTGACTCGCGCCGTCAACGCGCGCCGCCTCGATCACCTCACGGGGTATCTGTGAGATGAAGTTATAGAGCAGGAACACGGCGAGCGGGAGCCCAAAGATCGTGTGGGCTATCCAGATACCAGGGAACTCTCCCGCAATGCTGAGGCCATCGGGCCCAAGCGCCTTCAGCAGCGGGATGAGCGCTAACTGGAGAGGTACCACCTGCAGAGCGAAGATCGTCACGAACAAGAACTCGGATCCACGGAAGGGAATCCACGCGAACGCGTATGCCGCCATGAGCGCCAGCACCAGCGGGAACACGACCGCGGGGACCGTAATGACGATCGAGTTGAACAAGTTTCCGAGCAGCGGAGCGGAGTTTGCGCTGTCGCCGAAGGAATCAAAGAGCACCGTGGAGTAGTTGCTGAGTGTGAGCTGCCCGTCGCTGAAGACACTCCACCACGGGGTAGTTCGGTAGAGGGCTCCCGGACGTAGCGACGTCATGAACAGTCCGACGATCGGGATCGTCCATACCAGGGCGATGACGATGGCGGCGGCCGTTGCGCCTGGCGAAGTCAGGCGCTGCTTGGCTTTCGCCGAGCGGGTGACTTTGGCGACATTGAGAGGCGGCCGCTTCAACTCGGTGGAGGTCATCAGTGGTTCTCCTTGACCTTGCGCATGGACCGGACGTTGTACACCACGATGGGAATCACGAAGACGAACATGACGACGGCCAATGCGGCACCGAGCGGGCGGTTGTCCCGCACAAAGAATTGGTCGTACATGTCGTAAGCGATGACGTTGGTGTTGTTACGGCCCTGAGTCAGAGTACGAACGACATCGAACACCTTCAGCGTCGCGATCGTGATAGTGGTGAGCACCACAACCAACGTTCCTCTGATGGTTGGCACCGTGATCTTCCAGAAGCGTTGCCAGGCGTTGGCGCCGTCGAGCGCTGAGGCCTCATTGAGCTCGATGGGCACTCCCTTGATGGCCGCCGACAGCACGACCATCGCGAACCCTGTTTGGGTCCACACCAGGATCATGATGAGGAAGAGCGTGTTCCACGGATCCGTCGTCAGAAAGCGGATGGGGTCTCCACCAGCGAAAGCGATGAGGGCGTTGAGAAGACCTGTCTGGCTGCCGGTTTGGTTGAAGTCGTACATGATGAAGCCCCACACGATCGACGCGCCAACGAGGGACACGGCGACGGGCAGGAAGACGAGCGACTTCAGCGTGCGTTCGCCCTTGGCACGGTCAATGAAGACCGCGTAGGCGAGACCGACGAGGGTGGAAAGTATGGGCGTCACGAACATCCACACCAACGTGTTGATGACGGTGCGCAGTTCGGTGGGATCGGAGAAGGCGAAGATGTAGTTCTTGAACCACACGAACACGCTGTGCTGGACATTGATCCCTGTGGCGGGGTCGGGAGTCCTCACGATGTCCGTAAAAGACAGGAAGAACGTCTGCACGGCCGGCCAGATGAGCCCGATGGCCAAGAGGATCAGGACGGGCGACACCAGCGTGAACAACTGTATGCCGCCGCGAGCTCGGTCGGAGAAGAGCCGCGAAAAGAGTTCAGTTCCCCACAGCAATAGCGCAACCACCGCGACGAACGCGGCGATGGCGATGAGCGCGAGGAGGAGGTTACGCCCGTTCGTGGCCCAGAAGTTTGAGTCCAGACCCGCCATCTGGACACGGCCAGAGGGTATTGCCAGCATTGACGTCATTGTCAACTCCTTCAGTCAGACAAGCCCAGCATGGCACCAACTGGGCCCCGTTTGCACGGGGCCCAGTTGGTGTGGAAATGCTTAGCCGTTCGACGGCCAGGCGTTGTCGATATCCGTCAGGACGGTGTCGAGAGGCTTGCCCGACACGTAGTCGTTCATGCCTGTCCAGAACGACCCGTTGCCGACGGCAGCGGGCATCGCGTCCGAGCCATCGAAACGGAAGATCGTCGTGTCGCCCTGAAGGGTTTCCACGGCGCTCTTCATGAGGTCGTTGTCGACGTTGGCAAGGTCAAGACCCTTGTTCGCGGAGATGACGCCACCGAGCTTGACACGCGCGTTGGCGAAGGTGTCCGAGGACATGAAGGTCTGAACCGCGACAGTTGCGGCGTTGTCATTGAACGCGGCCACAAACTCGCCACCGCCGGTGACGGCCGGCGGGTCGCCAGCCGTGTTCGGAGGCATCATGAAGGCCCACGCGTCACCCGTCGGGGAGACGTCTGTGCCTGCGGGCCACTGAGCCTGGTAGAACGAGGCCTGGTGGTGAAGCGAGCACGAGCCTGCGAGGATCGGCAAGCCGCCCTCTTGGAACGTGGTGCTGATGATCGAGGCCGAGTCGCCCAGTCCACCGTTGACATAGTCGGGGTTCAGCGCGATGTTGCCGAACGCCTCGAACGCCGTCTTGATGTCGGGGCTGTTGAACTTGGTGTCGCCGGCAACCCACTTGTCGTAGACGTCGGCTCCGTTCACGCGCAGAACCAGGTCCTCGACCCAGTCGGTGCCCGGCCAGCCGGTCGCCGCGTCGGAACCGAATCCGATGCACCACGGCTTGTAGTTGGGGCCGGTGCCGCCATTCGTCGCCATGGTGGCCGTTAATGCCCACAACTCGTCGAGAGTCTTGGGAATCTCGTAGCCCTGTGCAGCGAACTCCTTTGGCGAGTACCAGATGAAGCCCTTGACGTTTGCAAGCATCGGCGCTGCGTAGAACGTCGTGCCAACTGTGCCGTAGGTCTTCCAGTCGGCAGACCACCACTTGTCAACGTTTGCCTCGACCGACTTGGGAGCGGGAACCACTGCTCCGGTGCCGACGAGCTTTTGCAGGAGTCCTGGCTGCGGGATCACTGCCAGGTCGGGAGCGGTTCCGCCCTCGACGCGGACAGGGAGCTGAGCTTCGAACTCCTTGTTGCCGTTAAACGTTGCCTTGGCGCCGGTACATTCGTTGAACTTGTCGAGAACCGTCGTGAGGGCGTCGGCCTCACCGCCGGTAATGGAGCTGTAGACCTCGACGGCAGCTCCGTCCAATTGGCCGTACGACGCGTAGTCCTCGCAACCAGCGACCACGGGGGCCATCGAGTTGTCGGTCGCGGAACTGGTGTTCGTCGAGCTGTTGTTGGACGAGCACCCTGCGAGCAGGAGCCCGGATACCGCAACTGCGGCAAAGGGAAGCGTGATGCGTCGCTTCATGTGTTGTTGCCTCCTCGTCTTTGAGTCGTGCAATGAACGCCGGCGAGTGCGTCGAAATACGATTTACTTCGACCTGACAAGCGGCAGTCGCGGCGACTCAGAGGACTGAGCCATCGTGTTCGACTGATTTCCACCCTAGGCAAGCACTAGGCACGTTGCAACCCGGAATGGGCCTTCAAAAGAACCTGCTCACGCACGAAAAATGTGATTGTTATCACAATGCAACCGTTTACTTAACAGTGTCGTCGGGTTCCCCCGCGATCCCTCCGCAACCCCTTCATCCATGAGAGCGCGATCACTTTGCGACCCCTCGTCGGAGCGGTGGTTTGATCTGTACCGCGGTCGGACCCCAAGCCGCGGTCAATGGCTTGATCCGTTCCCGCCCAGCTAGAGCGGCAGGTACTCGGCGAGGTCGGCGCGCTCCCCGGAAGCAAGGACGCGACCGCTCGCCACCGCGTCGACCCAGGACACAGCCCCCGTCACGAGCGAAAGCCACGTGTCCGCATCGGTCTCCACGACCGCCGGAGGCGTGCCGCGGCGGTGCGAGGTTCCCTCAATGCACTGGACGGCACCAAAGGGAGGCACGCGCACCTCGACGCTGCCGCCTGGCGCCCTCGCCTCGAGTTGCTGGAGGGTGAACCTCACCGCGGTCGCGACGACCGCGCGGTCAGATGGCGCGGACCGCTGCCACAGTTGGATCGCGGCGAGCCCTTCGGCGGTGGCGATGCGGCGCATGGCTCCAGGTTCTCACGGCGCAACCCGCGCTTGCTTACCCCACAGGGAGAGGCCCTAAGCGAAGTGGGCGGGCAGCGGCGCTTCCCACGTCTCACGCAGCTCAGCAAGGGGCAAAGTGAATTGACCCTGCACCTCGATGACGGGCTCCTCCTGAGTGACGCCGATGCGTGCGAACGGCACCCCACGCGCCGTCAACATATCGGCCCAGCGGGGCTCCTCCGTGCGCGGCACGGCCACGAGCACGCGGCCTTGAGACTCGCTCAGCCACGCCTGCGCGGCGGTCACGCCGTCGCGGACAAGGACCTCATCGAGCACGATGCGCGCGCCGACGCCGTAGCGCAGCGCACCCATCGCAACCGCGGTGGCGAGGCCGCCCTCGGTCACCTCGCGGGCCGCGTCGGCCAGGCCATCGCGCGAGGCGGCGACCATGACCGCGGCCAGCACTTTCTCCGCATCGAAGTCGACGCCCGGCGGCAGCCCGCCGAGGTGACCCGCCACCTGGGCGAACACGGACCCATCGAGTTCTGCGCGCGTCGCTCCCACCAGGTACAGCGCCTGGCCTGCCTCGCGCCAGCCGGAAGGCGTCGCGCGACGCACGTCGTCGAACACGCCCAGAATGCCCACGATGGGCGTCGGGTTGATCGACGAATCGATCCGCCCTGGCTCGCCTGTGCCGTTATACAGGGACACGTTGCCGCCTGTGACGGGCACGCCCAATGCGAGGCAGGCGTCGGCGATGCCGCGCACCGCCTCGGCGAATTGCCACATCGAGTCGGGGTCCTCTGGAGAGCCAAAGTTAAGGCCGTCTGTCACGGCGCGGGGTTCGGCGCCCGCGATGGCAACCGCGCGGTATGCGGCCACGACGGCCTGCTCGGCACCTGCGTACGGGTCGAGCTTGGTGTAACGGTCATTGGAGCGAGTGGCAATCGCGACGCCGCGGCCCGTGACCTCGTCGACGCGCACCACGCCCACCACGTCGGGCCGCGCCATCGCGGTGTTGCCCTGGACATAGCGGTCGTACTGGCTTGTCACCCATGCGCGCGAGCCGAGCGCTGGCGAGCCGAGCATGCCAAGCGTCGTCGCGAGAAGGGCGTCGCCGTCGGCCGGAATCGCGAGGCCCGCCGCCGAGACGGTGTCCGCCTGGAGGCCGTCCATCCACGCTGGCCGCGCGTAGGGGCGGTGGTACGTGGGGCCTTCGTGGGCCACGGTGCGGGGGTCGACGTCGACGATGCGTTGGCCGTGGTGGTCGATGGTGAGGCGGCCGGAGTCGTTGACCTCGCCCACCACGGAGGATTCGATCTCCCACTTGCCCGTGATCGCCATGAACTCACCGAGCTTCTCAGGGGTCACCACGGCCATCATGCGCTCTTGGGATTCGGACATGAGAATCTCGCCGGCGTTGAGGCTCGGGTCGCGCAGCAAGACGTCGTCGAGCCACACGTGCATTCCGCCGGAGCCGTTGGACGCGAGTTCGGAGGTCGCACAGGAGATCCCCGCGGCGCCCAGGTCCTGGATACCCTGCACCACGTCGGCCGCAAACAGCTCGAGGCAACACTCGATGAGCACCTTCTCCATGAAGGGGTCGCCCACCTGGACGGACGGGCGCTTGGCTGGCACGCCACCCTCAAAGGTCTCGGAGGCAAGAATGCTCGCCCCGCCGATGCCGTCGCCGCCGGTGCGGGCACCAAAGAGGACCACCTTGTTGCCAACGCCCTCAGCGCTCGCCAGGTGAATGTCCTCATGTTTCATGACGCCAACGCACAGGGCGTTGACCAGAGGGTTTCCTTGGAAGGACTTATCGAACGAGCAGCCGCCGCCGATGTTGGGCAGGCCCAGCGAGTTGCCGTAGCCGCCCACTCCGCTCACCACGCCGTGGACAACCCTGGCGGTGTCGGGGTGATCGATGTCGCCAAAGCGCAGCTCGTCCATGACGGCCACGGGGCGCGCACCCATCGCCAAGATGTCGCGCACGATGCCACCCACGCCCGTCGCGGCGCCCTGGTACGGCTCCACATAGGAAGGGTGATTGTGGCTTTCGACCTTGAAGGTCACGGCCCAGTTGTCGCCGATGTCCACGACGCCCGCGTTCTCGCCGATGCCCACCATGAGGTGCTTCTTCATGGCCTCGGTGGTCTTGTCGCCAAACTGGCGCAGATGCACCTTGGACGACTTGTAGGAGCAGTGCTCGGACCACATGACGGAATACATGGCCAACTCGGCGGCCGTGGGACGGCGATCCAGCAGATCCACGATCTGCTGGTACTCGTCGGCCTTGAGGCCCAGCGCGGCGTACGGCATCGCTCGAGTGGCGGTCGCCTGGGCGTGCTCGACGGTGTCGATGTGGGCGGTGTCGATGTGGGCGGTGTCGATGTGCAGGTCGGCGGGGGCTGCGGGCGCGTCGGTCATGCGGGTCCCTACGTGGGCGGGAAGAGGGCTGTACTCAGCCTACCGGCGCGAGATGGCGCGAACGTCGTCGAGCACGGGCTCGCTCGCGTGTGGCATCCTTCCGCGATGGACATGAACGAGTGGGACGCTCAGATCGACGCGTGGTACAAGGTCAGTTTTGACGAGTCGCTCCCCGACGCGTCGGTTGCGGGCATGCGCGACTTGTTGGCGGGGCGGGCGCAAGACGGAGCCCTTGCCACGTTCGAGCTGGCGGGAGTGCACGACTCTCTGGGCCTCGAGGCCGAAGCCGTGCCGCTTTACAGGCAGGCGTTGGCGGAGGGGCTCGACGTGGATCACTCCGCGCGTGCACGCATTCAGTTAGCGAGTACGCTGCGCACTCTGGGGCAAGCCGATGAGGCGATCGCGCTCCTAAGCGAGCCGAGCGGCACGGATTGCGACGGCGCGCGTCGGGCCTTCCTCGCCCTCGCGCTCCACAGCACGGGCCGGCACGACGAGGCGCTTCAGCAAGCGCTCCTAGCGATCATCCCAACGCTTACCCGCTACCAACGGTCGCTGTCCGGGTATGCGGCGGAGCTCACAAGGAACTACAGCTAGGCGCTGGCGAGAAACACCGCGAGGGAATCCTGCGCCTCGCGCAACAGGTCTTCCCAGCCGAGGCCAGGCGCACGAACGTGAAGCCGCTCGGGGCCTTCCCATGAGTACGCCTCGACCCCAACGACCCGACCCATAATCATGCCGAGGTTGTCCATCAGGTAGGAACCGAGCATCGCCTCTGCGGAAGCCGCGATCCACATCACGTGGGTGTAGCCGGGAAGGCGAGAGGTTCCGCAATCAAGAATGATGGCGCGGGGGCCAACGGGGACCCGTGCGGACTTGCTGAGCGCCTCGCCCGGGGTGCGGTCGGGAAGACCATCGGTTGCATCGTGAGCTGCGGGCGCGTAGCGAGAAGAGCCCTCGCCGAGCCTGTGGCTCA
>JAYTGI010000261.1:0-1504 GCA_043733605.1 Demequina sp.
GGGTCGGGCTGGCGTCGGCACTGGCCGAAGCGACGTCGACATTGACGTCAGCTGCGTTGTTGTCCGTGATCGTCACGTTTCTCCTTTGAAAACTGCGGCCCGAAGGCCAAATGGGGACTCCGACAAACAATCGCCGGACATTGCTTGGGTACCAGGGGACTTTCACTCGGAAGGGCTGCGAGGCCTCGATCTTGCTCAAAACCTTCTCGAGTGCTGAGGTCGAGAGTAGCCCGTCCTTACCGTCGTTGCAACAACATGTGGGGGTGTTCTATGCCTTTTGGCCCTAGATGTAGTGGTCGTGTGGAAAACCGGGGGATAAGCCTGTGGACAACCGCATGGCCCCGGTGGAGAAGTGGTGCCCACGGAAGAACGTTCAGTACACCGCCCGTTGTCATCCGTCCATGGTCTCTCTCAGGTATGACATTGCCTCTCGGCTTTGCCGTTTGGTCCGTGACCAGTCACACTAAGCGCGTGATTCGTGTAGCCACCCTCGCAGCTGCCGCCGCTTTGATGCTTTCCGCTTGCGCTGGAAGCGCCGCTGCGGACACGTCGGTCGCAGCCCCCAGCCCCAAGGACTTCTGCAACGCCATGGCGGGAGCGGCACAGCTCGCGCCCCCCGCAGCCGATGCCCTCGACTCCCTGTTCACCACCATCGACGACATGGCGGCGGGGTCCAAGGATGGCGACATCGCCAATCTCCACACGGTGGGCGACACGACCACGAGCACGTCCGAGGCCTATGCCGCCGCTCTTGGCACGGCCGCAGGCGTGGCGCCCGACACCTTGACGGCCGACATCACGACGCTGCAGAACTACTGGACGCTCTACGCGGTTGGCCTCGGTCAGATCGCGCAAGGCGCGGCGACCTACGGAAGCCTGGCGGACCAATATTCCGCGCTGTCGACCAGTGAGCAGGCTAGCTCGCTCATCCAGGAACTTCCCGCGGCTCAGGAGCGCGTCAACGCCGGCTACGCCGCGGTGTGCGCGGGCTAAGCGCCGCGGGTTCCATACCGGTGAAACAATTCTTGAAGGACGCCTCGATCGTCGTCATCACGCTCGTCGTGTTGTTCTTGGTCCTGGCCGCGACGGGCAACGTGCTGCCAGTGGCCGCGCTGTTGTTGGGCGGATCCATCGGCCTCATCACCGCCGCGGCCCGTTGGTGGCGACGCACCCTGGAAGAACGCGCGGCCGCAAGTAAGAGGCCGCGCAACGGTCGCTAGGGCACGTGTGGGGCAGGCCCAGCGCCAGAGTTTCTAGGCGACACGTCTCTAAACCACGCGTCTCTAAACCACGCGTCTCTAAACCACGCCGTAAAGCCTGTCTCCCGCGTCTCCAAGACCGGGAACGATGTAGCCGACCTCGTTGAGCCTCTCGTCAACGCACGCCACGACGATGCTCACGTCGGCCCTGTCGCCCACCGCCTCGCGCACATTCTCGATCCCCTCTGGCGCGGCCAGAAGGCACACGCACGTGACATCGGTCGCGCCGCGCTCGAGAACATACT
>JAYTGI010000262.1:0-1501 GCA_043733605.1 Demequina sp.
CCCCCAGCGGTCGGACGGCCGGCGCCGGACGGCCGGCGAGGGTTGGGTTTGGAAGGAGGCACCGTGCAATGCTACTAAAGCGTGCCGTCGCGCCCCGCGGGACCGTCGTCATACGCACCGAGAGGCGGGAGGTACCGTGGCCATTGTTGTGAGGAACACCCCCCGCACCGAGATGAGCATCGTCGACGCTCTTGCCAATCTCGGCGTGGCGACAATCCACGAGGCCCAGGGGCGCACGGGACTCCTCGGGCCGCACCTTCGCCCCATCTGCGGTCCGGTCCAGATCGGCGGCAACGCGTTGACCTGCGAGGTCCCCCCGAGCGACAACTGGTCCATCCACGGCGCGATCGAACAGGCCCGACCCGGTGACATCCTCGTGGTGGCCCCGACCGCTCCCTGCAACGACGGCGACGTCGGCGAGCTCCTGGCGACCAGTCTCGCCGCCCATGGCGTGCAGGGCGTCGTGATCGACGCGGGCGTGCGCGATGTCGCCGAGCTCGTCGCGATGGGATTTCCCACCTGGTCCACGTCGATCAGTGCGCAGGGCACCGTGAAGGAGAACCCCGGCAACGTCCAGACCCCGATCGTGTTCGCCGGGGTCGCAGTGCGCCCGGGCCACATCAGGTAATCACACTCAGGAGTGGTCGTCGTGCGACGCGAGGAGGCCGCGCATGTCCTCGAGCTCGCACTCGCGCGCGAGCTCGACGAGGCAGTCACACGCCAGCGCCTGACCAACGGCGAGCTCAGCATTGACATCTACCAGATGCGCGCAGCACTCGGTGAGCGTGGACTGCCCTACGTCGACGAGTCCAACGAATAGGTTCAGCGACGAGTGAGAGGGTCGCGGACATGCGAAAGACCCCCACCGCGAGGTGGGGGTCTTTCAAGAAATCCGGCGGCGACCTACTCTCCCAGGGAGGAACCCCCAAGTACCATCGGCGCTGGTGGGCTTGACTGCTGTGTTCGGAATGGGAACAGGTATATCTCCACCGCCATAACCACCGGAAACTGTGCGCCCGACCCCTCTCGAGATCAGAACCGGCGTCAGCCGGCTCCTTGAGCGTCCTAGAACGAGCACGAACATCACAACTCCAAGCCCTCGGCCGATTAGTACCGGTCAGCTGAATGCGTTACCGCACTTACACTTCCGGCCTATCAACGTGGTCGTCTGGCCACGGGCCTTACCTGGTTAACCCAGTGAGTGAATTTATCTTGAAACGGGCTTCGCACTTAGATGCTTTCAGCGCTTATCCCACCCGAAGGTCGCAAAACAGCCATGCCCTTGGCAGGACAACTGTCACACGAGAGCTTCGTTCGTCCCGGTCCTCTCGTACTAGGGACAACCTTTCTCAATTCACTTGCGGCTGCATCGGATAGGGACCGAACTGTCTCACGACGTTCTGAACCCAGCTCGCGTACCGCTTTAATGGGCGAACAGCCCAACCCTTGGGACCGGCTTCAGCCCCAGGATGCGACGAGCCGACATCGAGGTGCCAAACCT
>JAYTGI010000263.1:0-4513 GCA_043733605.1 Demequina sp.
CCAAAGACCTCGGTCATGAGGTTGGATGCGGCGTTCATCACCGCGGGCTGGCCGCCGAAGTCAGGGGCGCTCGCGATGTACCCGACGACGCGCACTACCGACGCGATGTTGTCGATGCCGCCAGCCGCGTCGGCCGCGGCCGCAATGGCGTTGAGGGCAGCGGTCCGTGCACAATCAGCAGCCATCTCGGGCGTCACGGTTGCGCCGACGATGCCCGTGGCCTGGAGGGCACCAGCGACAAAGGGCAACTGGCCCGACGTGGATACGAGGTCTCCGTGGCGGATCGCGGGCACATAGGCGCCGACCGGGGTCGCGACAGCGGGCAGCGTGATCCCTGCTGCAGCAAGGCGCGCCGAGTGGCTCACTCCTTGGGCCGCTTCAGGTAGGCAACCAGTCCGCCAGTGGGACCGGTGATGACGGACACGAGTTCCCAGCCGTCGGAACCCCATTGGTCGAGGATCTGCTTGGTGGCATGCTCAATGAGCGGAATGGTGGCGTACTCCCAGGTGGTCATGCGATGAGCCTAGACCCCGGCGCCCGCATGGATCCGGCCAGGCCCCTGGAAGGAACGCGCCGCCGTCGTGGCTCGTTGTTTCTCTCAGCCGGCTGTCTCACCACGTAAGGTTCTCCCATGGGTCTGTTTACCTCTGAACGCGCGCGCCGCGACGGCAGAGTCACCATCGTTCAACTGGTGACCTCGATTGCTGGCTTTCTCCTCTTTTCCGTGATGGGGGGCGTGCTGCTCGCTGGACTCGCTTTGCCGGCGGTCACCATTGCGGGTCAGGCAACAAACGGGACGGCGAAGATCTTCCAGGCGCTGCCTCAGGCCTTTGACCAGACGGACCTGCCGCAAGCGTCGAGCATCTACGCCTCCGACACCACCACCCTGCTCGCGACGTTCTACACCGAGAACCGCATCGTCGTTCCGCTCGAGGCGATCTCGCCTTGGATGCAAATCGCCCAGGTGGATGTCGAGGACAAGCGCTTCTGGCAACACAACGGCGTAGACGGCGAGGGCCTCGTCCGCGCTGGCTACAAGTACGTAGCGAACAGCGGTCAAGAGGGTGCTTCGACCATCACTCAACAGCTCGTCAAGAACACGCTGCTCGCCGCCGCCAACAACAAAACGGACGAAGCCGAACAGCAAGCCGCGATCGAGGCGGCTACCGAGACGAGCATCACACGCAAGGTGCGCGAGTGGAGTGTCGCGCTTGCGTATGAAGAAAAGCTCAACGAGGAGCTGGGCGCCAACTGCACGTCCGACCCCAAGGTTGACTGCGGCAAGGAGCGCGTCCTTGAGCAGTACCTCAACATCGCGCAGTTCGGTCCCAGCGTGTACGGTGTGGAAACGGCCGCCCAGTTGTACTTTGGCATTCCCGCGAAGGACCTCAACGCGATCCAAGCCGCGACGATCGCAGGTATCACTCAGAACCCCACGCAATGGGACCCGATCAGGCACCCTGACAAGGCAAAGATCCGCCGCGATCACGTGCTCCAGACCATGCATGAACACATCAACGCAAGCGGAGAAAGGGATTTGAGTTCGTCGGACTACTACGCGGCGATCAATACTCCCGTCGCTGCCACGCTCAACATCACGTATCCCAAGGCGTCGTGTGCGGCATCGCAGTTGGCCCCCTTCTTTTGTGACTACGTCACCAAGATCATTTCCAACGACCCCGCGTTTCAGGGCGAGGGTAGAAAGCTTCTCTACCAGGGTGGTCTCAACATCGTGACCACTCTTGACGCGACCGCGCAGGCGCAAGCCAACGCCTCGGTCACTGCTGGCGTCCCCGCGGATGATCCGTCTGGGCTTGAGGACGCGCTCGTGTCGATCGACAACGCCACAGGAAACATCCTTGCGATGGCACAAAACCGCCCCTTTGACCCCACGTCAAAGCAGCCGGGAACCACGGCCATCAACTACGCAGTTGACAGGGAATTCGGAGGCTCTCGCGGGTTCTCGCCTGGCTCGTCTTTCAAGCCGCTCATTCTCGCCCAGTGGCTGGAAAGCGGCCACGGTCTAAGCCAGATCGTCCCTGGTCAGAAGAAGGAATTCGACATGACCAAGTGGAAGGCAGCCTGCCCGGAGGCAAAGACTTTCACTGGCACGTGGAAGGTGGGCAACGTCGAGGCGTCAGAGGCGCGGCAGATGTCCGTTCTCAAGGCGACCCAGCTCTCGGTCAACACGGCGTACGCGGCAATTTCTTCTGAGTTGGACCTGTGTGACGTGAGGGACATGGTTCAGAAGCTCGGGTTCCACCGCGCAGACGGCGCCGACTTCCAATTGCTTCCCTCGGTCACGCTCGGATCGCAAAACGCCTCGCCATTGACCATGGCGTCGGCATACCAGACCTTCGCCAATGGCGGCGTTCACTGCGAGCCGCGCGCGATCCTGTCGATGACAAAGCTTGACGGATCACCGGTGGCCTTCAAGGACGGCACCGAGGTGGTGCCGCCTCCCACGAAGTGCTCTCAAGAGATCCGGCAGGAGGTTGCCGATGCGGTGACCTACGCCCTTGAGACGGTACTTGTGAAGCCAGGAACCGCCTACAAGTCGGCCCTTGACCGCCCCGCAGCGGGCAAGACGGGAACCTCTCAAGAGAACAAGCACATGTGGTTCATCGGCTACACGCCGCAGATCACCACGTCCGTGTGGGTGGGTAATGCCGAGGTCGACGTTCCGTTCCAGCGCGCCAAGGTCAATGGGCGGTGGCAGAAGTTCACGATCAACGGGGTGTCGAAGGACTACTGGTACGGCGGCGACATCGCCGCGCCGATCTGGCAGTCCTACATGATTCCCATGACCGCTGGGATGGAACCTACTGGGTTCCGCGACGTGACCGCGCAGATGCTCAGCGGCGTGAAGAAGCCCGTTCCCGACGTCCGCAATCTGCCGGAGAAGGAGGCGCAGGAGAGGATCAACTTGGACGGATTTGCCTTCGAGTTGGGCGCCGAGCTGATCTTTGACCCAACCGTTCCCGCAGGCACGATCGTCAAGCAGTCCCCCGAGGCGGGGTCGTCGATGCTTCCAGGCGGCACCGTGACCTACTACATGTCCACCGCTGCGTACCCCGCGTGGTGGTCCAACTGGCCGGCCGGTTGGGACCAGAGTGTTCCGCCCGCGGATTGGTGGGGCGGAGCTGGCAGCTGGCCACCTGTTGAGTTCGCGACGGCCCCGCCCGTGGGTTGGGTCGTGACCTCGCCTGGCGGCGGAAAAGACAAAGGCGCGGGCGCCGGCATCGGAAATGGACCGTAGGTAGCAGTGCATCCCTTGCTGGGGGTCGCTGTTGGCGCGGCCGCGATCGGCGCGGCATGCGTCGGCTGGGGTGTGGCGGAGGCGCACGCCTTCACCACGAGGCGGGTGAGCGTTCCCGTGTTGGAGCGTGGCGCCGCGCCCATCCGCGTGCTGCACATGTCCGATCTCCACTTCACTCCCTCCCAGCGAGACAAGGTCGCTTGGGCGTTGTCACTCGCCAACGAGGCCCCCGATCTTGTCGTCGTGACGGGCGACAATCTGGGCCACGTCGACGCCGTTCCCACGGTTGCCGAGGCGCTCGCGCCTCTGTTTGGCATTCCAGGGCTGTTCGTGTTTGGCTCGAACGACTATGTCGGGCCGGGCCGGGTGAACCCCCTCGGCTACTTTGGCGGACCGTCACGCATGCACGCCGACCGGGTGCCGCTACCTACCGAGAAGTTGCGCTCGGTCTTTACGGACGCCGGTTGGAAGGATCTCAACAATGCGCGCGCACGGCTCCGCGTCGCCGGCCTTGAGGTGACGGCGGTGGGGATGGACGATCCGCACATCGGTAGGGATGCGATGCCTTCGCCAAATGGCGAACACGGCATTCTGCACCTTGGCGTCGTGCACGCTCCATACGCGAGGGCCTTGAAGGCGCTTACCGGCGATGCCGTTGATGTCATGTTCGCGGGCCACACTCATGGGGGGCAGGTGTGCGTTCCTGGTTTTGGTGCGCTTGTCACGAATTGTGACCTGGACAGGCGCCGAGCGAAGGGGCTCTCCTCGTGGCCAGGAGTCGACTGCGACCCTGCATCGACGTGGCTGCATGTGAGTGCTGGGGCTGGAACTTCGCCCTACGCGCCCGTGCGATTCGCCTGCCGCCCGGAGGCAACGGTGCTCACGTTGGTCGCTCGAGACTGATGGCGAGGCGCGGATTTCGCGTGGAGGTGCGCGGGGAGATATCCTAGGCAGGCTTTTCACGGGGTGTGGCGCAGTTTGGTAGCGCGCGTCGTTCGGGACGACGAGGTCGCAGGTTCAAATCCTGTCACCCCGACGAAGAGAGTGAGCAGATGAAGAAGGCCGGCCCTAGGGTCTGTCTTCTTCATTCTGCGAGCAAACGAGGAGGGTTGATTGCAGCGCCGCAGGCGCGGAGGGAACACCCCGACGTACAGCACGGCGGCGCCGAGCGATCACCCCGAAGGCGCCGGCGACGTTCATCACGACCTCACGGACGAACGTGAACCGGCTAGATTCGTGCCGGTATGCTTGGGG
>JAYTGI010000264.1:0-4511 GCA_043733605.1 Demequina sp.
CGGCAACCAACTCCGCGATCTCGCCCAGCATGTACACGTCGTCGCCGCGAACGTCGCGATCGACAGCGAGGAGCTTGCGTCGCTTCGCCCACATGTGCAACTGATTCGGCGCGATCCGCCCTCGGTAGATCCGGTTCGCATCCGCAAGCGTGACCTGCATCGAAGGGTGCGACTCCGGCAGCCCCTGCAACACCAAGTAGTTGGTGTGCGACAGCGACCAGTACTCCGGCCACTCCAAGCCGCAGCCCGTGCACCGGCGCAACTCCGCCAGCCCGTGCTTGCCCCACTCGCGGATGATCTGCCCACTACAGTGCACGCACGGCACTGGCTCTCGCTCCGGCGCGATCCCCACCAGGCGTCGCACGAGCGCTCGAACCCTGCGCACCTCGCCCACATACCCCAGCCAGGCCGACGCCGTCCGGTTCTCGGTCGCCCACAACGTCTCAGAGACCAGATACCCCAACGGGTCTCTCGGCACTGCGTGACCACGACGCCGGGCCCACCTCCGCGCCCAATGAGCCAGCACCTCGAGCGCGTCGCCCACGTTCCGCAACGCCTCAATGCGCCCGTCGTCCATATCCGACACCACCGAGTCGAGACCGAACGGCAGCCGCACGTCATCCTCGGACGTCGCCACCTGGTTCGGGTCAAACCTGGGGGACGAGATCGGCGAGTACGGATCCTGCTGGTACGTCGTCGCCCATGTGCGAATGTCCACGATGACCTTCTGCCACTGGCCCACACACCGGTCACAGACCAGACGACCAGGCAACGGTGACGGGTGCTCACCCTCAGCACACTCACGAGCCCTAGCGTCGCACTCCTCGCACCCGAAACCGCCATCGTCGAGGGCGACCCAAACGTGATATCTACACGTGGCAATGGTCATGGCTTCTCCTCCTGCTGGCTTGCGAACGATGCATTGGTGGCGGGCCTCCCACGCCTGGACCTTCGACCTGCAGGAGGGCGGGCGGCGTGCAGGCCAGGCCCGGCAAGACCAGGCAAGACCTGTCCCGACCCGACCCGTCCCGAGCGGGCCAGATCCGTGACACCCCGAATCATTTGATCTGGCATTTGATCCTCTGTGGGGCCTTGTGGTGGGCTTTCGTCCGCCTCGCGCCCTGGTGTGCCCGCCGCGTTCCCCGAGGTGCTCTCGGGCCGCTGGGGGGCTGCTGTGGCCGCGTTCTCCGTGCCGGGTCGCTGGCTACGAGTCGCGGTACCCGATGGGGTCCGCTGACTTGTAGCCGCGTCCTCCCCATCAGGTCGCTGGCTCGCAGTCGCGGGGCCCGGCAAGGTCCGCTGACCATTGAGATACTCGGCAACTTCGGCGGCCGATGGCCACTTGCCGAGGTGCTTCTTCACATAGGCCTTCGCCTTGGCGCCATACACCGGCTTCGCTGGCGCGTCCATCAGTTCGGCCGTGGGGTCGTTCTGACATCCGTAGCAGTAGATGACGTAGTTCTCGGGGCGCGTGGGCTGTTCGAGGATGTTGACGTGCTCCCATGTAAGTCCCGCGGGGCTCTTGCGGTCGTTCCACGTCACCACGCGTCCACACGCACGACAGTTGTCCCCATCACGGAAGATCGCATACACCGTCAGACGGAGATTCTTGGCGTCCTTACTGCGAACCCGCGTGCGATCGATCTCGTCCTGTGTGAGCAGATGTAAGTACTTCTGGTCGTTGATCAGCCTGTAGCCCGTGCCATCCTGCTCCCACACTTTCGCCCCGACGAGGTACGCCATGAGCCTGTCGGCGCGCGTCTTGCCTCCCGCCATCGTGAGCACCATGCTTCGCGTCACCCGACGGTCAGTGTCCTCATGCTCCTTACCCCCGGCCTCAGCGGCGAGGCGCACCGAGAACCCGAACACCTCATCCACAGTGCGATCGTCGGCATCGGGATCCTCAAGCGGGAAGAGGGTGCGCGGGTCGTAGGCGGCTGTGTCGCCGACGCGCAAGAAGCTCACGGGTGGTGGTTCCTCTCAGGTCAGTCGGAGCAGCCGCTGCACTCAGCGGTTGCGGGATTCACGGGCCTCTTGCACGACCCGCAGAAGGGCGCGGGCGTGGGGAGTACTGGGAGGTCGGGGCAGTCGCGGTAGACGTGGGGGCCGTCGCAATTCACGCACGTGCGCACACTGGTGTTGGTGTTGTTCTCCACTAGAAGCCCCTGTATGCGGACGCGAACAGCCCGACGGTGAGTGAGCGGGTTTGGTCGTGGGGAACGATGCAGTTGAAGCCGGACTTGTCCTCTTCAGTGAGCTCGATCGATGTGTACTCGACCGCGCACGCCCACCCCTCAATGATCGGGTCCTTGATGCCGTGCTCCTGGGCGGCGTATAGGCGAATGAAGTCACGCACTGCCCGCTCGACTGCAAGGCGCGCGGCCGCCAGTTCTGGGGAGTCGTCGACGGCCACTACTTCTCCTCGTCGCCGTCGGCGTCTTCATCCTCGTCACCGGCGCTGGCGCTGGCGCTGGCGTTGATGGTGAGGGTGTCCCATGTTCCGGCCGTTTCGCCCGTGCGGTGGTCCACGGCGCCGTCGGCGAATGCTTCCGTGACGTCATCGCGAACGAACATTGGCAGGGTCTGGTGCTTGGTGCGGCCTTCGAGGGCGCCCATGAGGATGCGCTCAGCGAGAGCGGCGTCCTGTGGGCGCACCAACTCGATGCGGTCGATCGCCATGACTGGCTCAACCGAGTGCTCGGCACGGTTGTCGATCAGCTTCGAGGTCGAGAGGACCAAGATCGCGATACGTCGTTCGTCGGGGTGGCGGACCACGTCGGCTGCATGCGGCGCGAGCCCGTTGCGGAAGTACTCGTCGTCTGCCTTGGGCAGGGATGCTGACAGTTTCATGGTTGTTCTCCTAGTTCCATTCGTCGACGTGCTCGACGGTGTTGTCGGGCCTCAAGTAATAGGTGCGGGTGCCGACCTTCTCGCCGGCGCGAGGCTTGTCGACGCCCTGAACGAACTCACGCACCCCGGTGCGCGACTGCATGATCGGGGCGCAACGGATCCACGCCTTGTCGCCCACGGAGTGGCACACACGGATGCGGTTCGTGAGTTGACGGCGCGAATCCATCGACCACTTCGCAAAAAGGGGCGTGCAACCCATGACGGCGTCCAACTGTTCGGGCGTCATGCCGATGCCTCTTCGAGCGTGCGGTTCATGTACATGGCGCGGTTCGACCACAGGACCTCTCGGCGGGACCGACGCGGGGTCATCGCCGAGTGATTGCCCTGGCTGGTGTGCGCCGATATCTCGACGCGGTCCCACCCGTCGTACAGGGCGTCGTAGAGCGGTGAGGCGTAACCCGACAGCACCACGGCGGCACTCGTCGCCTGCAGCGCCTCCGCGAGCCCACGATGCTGGTCCTCGCCCCTCATCTCGTGCTGATACGAGTGAGTGGTGCCGCGAGCGCTGCCGACGTATGGGGGGTCGACGTAGAGGAGAGTGGAGGGTGCGGTGTAGCGGGTGATGATGTCGAGGGCGGGTAGGCACTCGAGCGTGACGTGGTGGAGGCGCTCGGCTGCGGCGGCCATGCGGTCGACGTAGGCGTCGAGGTATCCGGGGAGTCCGATTGTGGGTGACGCGGTGCCGTCGATGTAGTAGCGCCATCCTGTCTTGACGAGTTGCCCGGCGCGGCCCTGTGTGAGGGCTACCCAGATTCGTCGGGCTCGCTCGAGGTCGGTCAGGTTCTCGCGAGCGCGGGCGACATGGTGCTCGGCGCGAGCGTGGGGAGTGAGGGCGCACACGCGCGCTAGCTCGGCGGGCTGGTCGCGGAGTACTCGCCAGAACGTCATGAGGTCGCCGTCGAGATCGTTCACGGTCTCCATGTGCGACACGGGCTTGGCCATGAGCACCGAGAGGCCACCACAGAACGGCTCGACGTAATGGTGGTGAGCGGGGAACGCGGCCACGATCTTGTCGGCGATGCGCTGCTTTCCACCGAAGTAGGGGAACGGGGGCTTGGTATTCATATGAGGGCCTCCACTACGGTGGCTGCATGAGCGAAGACGCAGTGGTCCTGCCCCCGAAGAAGCACGGCAAGGTCTCGTACAAAGTCGGACGCAACAAAGGCATCGCTTCGGTAACCGTTGAGTGCACGAACATTGGCTCGTGGGTGGTCTACGCGGCATTCCCTGGCGACGTCAAGGGATCGGTCGTTTGTGAGATCAAGGCTGACCACGGTGGCGACACGGTCACCGTTGAAAAGAACGACTACGTCCGCGTGGTCCCGCGCGACGACTGGCGACGGGGCGTCGACCCTCTCATCTAGATCCAGGGAGCTCATGCGAGCACCGCCACGTCGAGTGCTCCCTGGCCCGGCACGTGTGGTGCGGGGCTTGGGCATGGGCAGTCCCATACGGCCTCGCCGTCGAAGATGTCCGTGATGATGGCGTATCGCGTCTCGGTGTCGCCGGCGAGGGTCGCCACGATCGGGCATTCCCGGTGTTGCGGGCACACGATGAACGATGCGTCGTTGTCTGAGTCCTCGTGGTCGGACCAGCCCTTG
>JAYTGI010000265.1:0-4503 GCA_043733605.1 Demequina sp.
CGCGCAGCGCCCTCCAGGCAGCCATGGACGCCCTGAGCGCCGCGATGGCCACCACGGGCAGCGGGACGAGCGTGGCGACCTTGCACGCGGGCGCTGCGGTAGTCCCGGCGACCCAGCAGGCAGCGGTCGACGCGCAGACGGCATGGCAGGTGACCGAGGACGCACGCATCGCCGCGGAGCAGGCCGCCGCACAGGCCGCTGCCCAGACGGCAGCAGCCCAGCAGGCTGCGGCGTCGGCCGCCCAGCAGAGGGCCGCCAAGCCCGCCGTCGCCAGGACGGTGAGGTCGGCCCCCGCCGCGGCCGCCGCAGTCCCAGCCGCAGCCCCAGCCGCTTCGGGCGCTGGTGACGTGTTCAGCGCTGGCGCGATCGGTGCTGAGCTCAACGCCTACCGCGTCTCGCAGGGCCTCGGTGCGCTCGCGATTGTGTCGTCGGGGGCTCGCGTTGACCATGCGATGCAGATGGCCGCGTCGAACAGCATCTGGCACAGCACGGTCCGCAGCATGGCCGAGATCGTCGGTCGGGTGAAGCCTGTGAGCGCTTCGGCGATGATTGGTGCGTACTCGAACTCGGCCCCGCACAATGCGACCATGCTCGGCGCCTATTCGACCGCGTATGTCGGCGCGGTCACCTATGACGGCTGGCTGTACACGTCGATCCAGTTCGGCTGATCCTGCCGGAACAGGCCGGCCATCGAGCTCTGCTCCGCCGACCGTTGAGTCTCGGTCCATCGGTGAAGGTCGTGTCGTGAGCGAGTCGTGACACACGAATGCCCTTCTGGCCTGGGACGATGTGACCTATCTAGTCGCAGCGAACCAGATAGAGGGGCATCCGGTCGATGCGAGTTTGCCACAACGTTTCGGCGGGTTCCGATGATCTGAACCTCGTGGCGTGCGCGGCTTTAGTCCCGGTGATGGTGCTGGCCGAGCGGGCCCAATACCCTCAACTTAGTTCTGTTGAGGTAGGGGCAGCACGACGAGGGTCAGTGGGCCGCGCGGCGGTGGTCGTCTGGCCCGGTCGGTGGGTTTGGTTGGGTAGCGGTGGCTTCGTTTGGCTTGGCGCGGGTTGGTCCGGCCGTGGCGTACGCGATTGACAACGCCGGCGATGGCGGCCAGCCAGGGTGCGGGGAGCTCATGTAGCGGTTGGTGAGGGGGGAAAGGCTGGAATGTTCCCAGTTTAGTGGACGCGGATTTAGGCGGCGAGTTCGTGGATGTTTCTGTAGCCTAGCTCGTATTCCGCTGGTGTCAAATACCCCAGCGTGGAGTGACGCCTTGTCCGGTTGTAGTACTCCTCGATCCAGTTGAACGTCTCCTTTGTCAGCGTCTTCAGGCTGGGCCATGGTCGGGTGTGGATGAGTTCTTTCTTGTAGGTCGCGAAGAACGACTCGGAGACCGCGTTGTCGTAGCAGATCCCGGTCTTGCCGAGCGACCGGCGGATCTTGTGGAGCTTGCAGTATCTGTCGAAGTCTTGGGACGTGTATTGCGTTCCCCTGTCGGAGTGAAATATGACGCCCTTGGGTGGGCGGCGGTGGGCGATGGCAATGTCCAGGGCGTCAGTGACCAGCGACGTCCGCATGTGGTCGGCCACGGCCCAGCCCACGAACGCCCTGGAGTGCAGGTCGATGACGGTGGCGACGTACGCCCACCCGTCCCACGTCTTGATGTACGTGATGTCCCCGCACCACTTCTCATCGACGCTCGCTGCGCTGAAGGCGCGCCCGATCAGGTCCGGGGCGTTGGTGGGGCGCTGCCCGGGAACGGTGGTGCGTTTCCAGGCGCGGGGGTGGCGTCCTTGCAGCCCAGCGACCCGCATCAGGCGCCAGACGCGTTTGCGGGACACCCGGTGGCCGGCGACGGCGAGCTCGGCGTGCATCCGCCGCACCCCGGGGTTGCCGCGCAGGCGGGCGAAGGCGAGCGTGATCAGCCGGGTCAGGTCCGTATCCTGGCTCTCGTGGGCCGAGGGCTGGCGGGACCGCCACTTGTAGTACCCGGACCGAGACACCCCGAGCTGGTCGCACATGAACGTCACCGGGTAGGAGTCCGAGTCAACCCAGTCCGCGATGGCGGCGAAGATCACCGCACGTCTTTCGCGAACCAGGTAGCTACTTTTCGCGAGAAATCAACTTCCATCCGCAGGCGCTTGTTGTGCTCGCGCAGGCGTTCCAGCTCCGCCCGTTCGTCCTCGCTGCGCAGGCGTTCGCCAGCCTGCCCGGCATCCTTCGCTTTCTTCACCCATTTCCCCAAAGTCATTTCATGCACACCAATGCCGCGAGCCGCCTGCGCGATCGTGCGACCATCATTGATGACCAACTCTACAGCACTCGCTTTGTACTCATCGGTGAACGCTCGACGGGTCGATCCCATAGTGCGATTCCCTCCCTTGCAGGGAACCCGCCAACTTCATCGCGTGTCCACCAAAGCGGGTACGTTCCAGGCGGCCGAGTCTCCGACTTGGCCGCGTACTGCGTCGAGCGCGTGGACGAACGAGAGGCGTAGGGGGTCTCGTTCAGTCAGGGTCGCGGCGGCGAGCAGGATGTCGCGGACGGCGTGGTACGCGCACAGCAGCGCCCAGCATTCCTGCTCGGCGCCGTCGGGGGTTTTGGAGCGCAGCACCACGTTGTTGCCCCTGAGCTGAGACTTGAGCGCCCCGAACGCGGTCTCGATCTGCCAGCGCTGGTGGTAGAGCTCGGCGAGCTCGCGCGCGGGGGCCCCGGTGGAGTCGAGCAACGTCGTGGCCAGCGCGAAGATCTCGGCGACGTGACCATCCTCGTCGAGCACGTGGTACTCGATGATGCGCACGGCAAGGTCTTTCGCGCCGTCGCGGGCCAGCTCTCGGGGTGCTTTGAACCGGGACAGGTAGCTGCCGTCGGTCAAGACGGCGTCCACGGGCAGGGAGAAGTTCGCCCCGACCCGCCACACCAACGCCGCGCCGGTCGCACTTGCGTCGCGCCACAGCTCATAGCCGGGAAAGTTGCGGTCCGCCAGGACCAGCATCGAGGCGTCCAACCGGGGCAGCAGATCCGCGGTCAACGTCTTCTCCCCGCGGGTGAACGGCCCTATGGTGGCCGCGATCAGCGCCCGGGTCCCACACTCGGCCAACGCCACCAAGCGCACCTGCGCGAACCCACCCCGCATCGCGGTGCCAGCCGCGTCCTTCGTCGTCGGACCCCCGAACCGCGCCCAGTTCGCCTGCGTGTCCTGCACGTCCAACGTCGTGCCGTCGATGCTCATCACACGCCGGCCGCGCCAGAACGCGCCCGGGGTCGCCGACGTCGCCAACGGTCCGGCCACCGCCTCAAACAACAGCCGCAGCGGCTCCGGTCCCAACCTGGCCCGGGCCTTCGACAGGGCCTCCTCCGAAGGGATCGTCACACTGACACCCCGCGCAGCCCACGACAACGTCCCGGCAAGCTTGCGCATCACCCGCACGCCGCCCAGGTCCATGAAGAACGCCAACGCGAGCACGTAGTACACGACCAACCACGCCGGCAGCATCCGCCGGCGCTGCTCCCGCGCGCCAGCCGCCTCGATCACCGCCTCCACCGTCACCCGCGGGAACGCACGCGCCAGCACCCCCACACTGATCCGGTCCCCAAGCCCGTCCTCATCACCCAGCATCCGCTGCCCAGCTCGCGCCATACCAGAACCCTACACACCCCGCTCGCTAAGTTGAGGGTATTGCGAGCGGGCCGGGTTGCACGACGTGGGCAACGCCCATGTGCGAGTGCCGGGATCGGCCGGGTCCAACCCCGCGGCCGAGGTCGGTGCGCTGATCGCAGGGACGGTCGCCAGCGCGGACAGCAACGACGACACGGATCTACTGCGCCCCGGTGGGATGGGCCGGGTGTTCACCGCCGTGGCGGGCGCCGTCCACGTCGGGGACGTTCCTGCGGGGGTTCACCTTCGGTCTCGTCAGCGCCATCCGCTTGCCGGACGCGGCGCCCATCACCGCCCAGCAGAACCTCAGCACGACGATCACATCCTCGCCGTAGATCGGCGCCCGGACCTTGCGCTCCCGGACGATCTTGACCTTCAGGACCTGACGCAGCGCCTTGCGGGCGTGGTCCCGGTGCCACCCCGTGAGCTCGCACAGCTCGTCCAGAATGACCTTCTTGCCGGCCCGGTCCTGGCCCCGATACCGGCGAGCGATCGTCTTCGTCACGGCCCTGCGCTCACCCATCGTCAACCCCATGGCTCGAAGTACCCGCCCAACACCCACCAGGCGGGTAGACGCGCCGCTATGCGGGCATCGCTGCACCAGGCAACGACCGCACCCACGTGGGCATCTTTGATGAGTCAACGCGCGACTTGCTCGGCGGGATGTATCTCCTATATAATCCGCGCGATACGCGTAGCGTATCCACTGCGTTCTCTCATGGTTCCCGAACCAGCGGACGTCGAAAATCACGAAATGGATGTGCGCGCGTGAAGCTCAATCGCCTTATCACCGCGGGGGCTGCGGTGGCCCTCGTGGCCAGTTCCTCCCTCCTCGTCGCCAGTGCCGCAA
>JAYTGI010000266.1:0-27219 GCA_043733605.1 Demequina sp.
GTGAGCGACACCTTCTCGGGGTCGCGCGTGCGCCGCGAGGGCACAATCGCCACATCGTCGAAGGAATATGCCCTGCGTCCGCGCTTTCCGCGCCCAATCTCGATCTCGTTTGTCACGGCATCAACACTATCGCTCGGGTGTCGTGAGCCGTTGCGCCCCCGTCGGAACTAGATTCGAGGGACGACGAGAAGGGAAATGCGATGACGCAACCGGCTCCACTGACCGAGGGCCCGCTGGGAGACGCTCATGCTCAACTGGCGGAGGCGGCGGCGCACCTCGGCCTGAGCGACGGCACGCACCGCATGCTCGCCGCGTCAAGGCGTGAACTCATGGTCACTGTCCCGCTCAAGAGGGACGACGGATCGGTGTCCGTCTACCGCGGCTACCGCGTGCAGCACAACTATTCGCGAGGCCCCGCCAAGGGCGGACTCCGCTACGCGCCAGGCGTCGACCTCAATGAGGTGCGCGCCCTCGCGATGTGGATGACATGGAAGTGCGCGCTTCTCGACGTGCCGTACGGCGGAGCCAAGGGCGGCATCGCGATCGACCCGCGCGAGCACTCCATGTCGGAACTCGAGCGTGTCACCAGGCGCTACACCTCGGAGATTCTTCCGATCATCGGCCCCACAGTCGATATTCCTGCGCCCGATATCGGCACCGACGAGCAGACGATGGCGTGGATCATGGACACCTACTCCGTGGCCGTCGGGCATACGGTTCCGGGAGTTGTGACGGGAAAGCCCGTCAGTTTGGGCGGGTCGCTTGGCAGGGCCCTCGCCACCTCTCGAGGAGTCACCCACGTCGCCGTGTTGGCGATGCGCAGTCACGGCATCGATCCCACTCGCGCCACGGCAGCGGTTCAAGGCTTCGGCAAGGTGGGTAGGGGTGCGGCCCAGTTGCTCGCCGAGCAAGGCGTACGGGTGGTCGCGGTGTCCGATATCGACGGCGCGATCTACGCCTCGGGGGGGCTCGACATGGTCGCGCTCACAGCACACACCGCCCGCACTGGCTCGGTCACCGGCTTCACTGGAGCCGAGGACATCGAGCCGAGCGCCCTTCTCGCGCTCGATGTCGATGTTCTTGTGCCCGCGGCCGTCGAGGGCGTCCTGACGACCGACACGGCGCCCTTGGTGAAGGCGCGCATCGTGGTGGAGGGAGCAAATGGCCCGACCACCAAGGAGGCCGACACGATCCTCACCGACCGCGGCATCCTTGTGGTCCCTGACATCCTCGCCAACGCAGGTGGAGTCGTCGTCAGCTACTTCGAATGGGTGCAGGCAAACCAGGCATGGCAGTGGAGTGAGGACGATGTCAACGCTCGCTTGGCAGACAAGATGGACAAGGCGTGGCACGACGTCGTCGCCTACTCCACCGCCAACAAAATGTCGCTGAGGCAAGCGGCGACCGCCCTTGCCGTCCGCCGCGTCACCGATGCGCATCGCTTGAGGGGGCTCTACCCGTAACGGGTACCGCCGCGCCTGAACGCACGCGTCACACTGCCGTGCCAGGCTGGGGCCATGAACTGGATTGATGGACCGATGGTGGGATTCGACACCGAAACGACGGGGGTCTCCCCCACGACCGACCGCATCGTATCGGCCGCGCTGATACGCAGGGAGGGCTCAGCGGTGGAGACAACCACTTGGCTCATCGATCCGGGCATCGAGATTCCCCAGCGGGCCACCGAGGTGCACGGCATCACCACCGAGCGCGCGAGGGCCGAGGGCGCTAAGCCCATCGAAGCGCTCGAGCAGATCGCCTCCGGCCTGGCCGATGCCCTTGCCGCCGGGGTGCCCGTGGCGGGCTTCAACGTCCAATACGACCTCACCATCCTGGAGTCCGAGCTGGCGCGTCACGGCCTGCCGACACTCGCCGATCGCCTGCCGGGGGGCATCAGGCCCATCGTCGATCCGCTCGTGCTCGACCGCCACCTCGACAAGTGGCGCAAGGGACCGCGCAAACTCATCGACATGTGTCACTTCTACGCGGTGCCCGTGGTGGCGGATGACCTCCACGCTGCGGACGCCGACGTGCTCGCCACTCTCGACCTGGTTCTCGCGATGGCGCAGATGTATCCCGCCATGCGAGGAGTCGACCTGGACGCACTCCACGACCAGCAGGCTGCGGCACACCACAAGTGGGCCGCTAGTTTTGGCGCCTGGCTCAAGTCCAAGGGCACCACCGACGATCTCCCCAGCCTCGAGTGGCCGGTGGCCGCGCCTCAAGCGACCGATGAGGCCTCCGACGACGGCGGCGTTGCGCCGTTCTAGCGGCGCCTGCCCAGCGCTCTTGACGCGAGGTCGCCTGCTTGCCAAGTTCGTGATCCGCTAGCCGATCAGCACCCGCACCAGCATGCTGAGCGACATCACCACGATGAGTATCCTGATCACCAGAGGCTTGACGCGGAACAACACGTGCGACGCGGCGTAGGCGCCCACCAACTGGCCCGCGATCATGGCCGCACCCGCGACCCACACCACGTGCCCTGCGACCAAGAACACCGCGAGCGAGGCCACGTTGGTCGCAAAATTGAGGGTCTTGGCGACAGCGGTCGACTGCACGAGAGTCTGCGCCAGGAGCGCCACACCGGACAGCGCAAAGAGCGATCCTGTTCCTGGCCCAAACGCCCCGTCATACGCGCCGATGGCGGGAACCACGAAGGTCCGGAATGGTCGTTCGCCGATGCGCGGTTCGAGGGGAGGCTCGTGGGCGCGGGGCGCGAACAGGAAGTATGCGGCGATCACGGCAAGCACCACGGGGATGAGCGCCCGCAAACCGTCCGTATTGACCCGCTGAATCGCGACGGATCCGGCCGCCGCGCCTCCAAACGCAAAGAGCATCGGCCAGCGCACTTGCGACCACGACACGCGCCCGCGCCTCAGCACCTGGTAGGTCGCCATGCCGGTGCCAAAGGAACCCTGGAGCTTATTAGTGCCAAGTGCTGCAAGCGGTGGCACGCCGGCGAGCAGCAGTGCGGGAAGGGTGAGCAGGCCTCCGCCACCGGCGAGCGTGTCGAGAAAACCCGCGACCAACGCCACGACCGCCAGCAGTGCGAGCGTGTCCCAGCCCAGCTCCACCGCTAACTTTGGCCGGAGTAGTTAGGCGCTTCGACAGTGATCTGGACGTCGTGCGGGTGAGACTCCTTGAGGCCGGCGGGCGTGATGCGCACAAACCGCCCCTTCGACTGCAGCTCCGGAATCGTCCGCGAGCCCACGTAAAACATCGACTGGCCAAGGCCACCCACGAGCTGTCGCACCACGGAAGACACGGGACCCTTGAACGGGACGCGCCCCTCGATGCCCTCCGGGATCAGATCGTCATCGCTCGGTGCATCGGCCTGGAAGTAACGGTCCCTCGAATACGAGCGGCGACCGCGCGAGGCCATCGCCCCCATGGAACCCATGCCGCGGTAGCTCTTGAACTGTTTGCCATTGACCAGCACCAGATCGCCAGGGGTCTCGTCGCAGCCCGCGAACAGCGAACCAAGCATCACGGACGATGCTCCTGCAACAAGAGCCTTGGCGATGTCGCCCGAATACTGGAGACCGCCATCGGCGATGATCGGCACTCCCGATGCGCGCGCGGCGAGTGAGGCCTCGTACACCGCGGTGACCTGTGGGACTCCCACGCCTGCGACCACCCGCGTGGTGCAAATCGAGCCTGGGCCAACGCCCACCTTCACTGCATCGACTCCCGCGTCGACCAAGGCCTGAGCGCCCGCACGGGTCGCGACGTTGCCGCCGATGACCTGGACGTGCTTGGTTGCCGGATCGGACTTGAGGCGCTTGATCATGTCGATCATGGCTTGAGCGTGTCCATGCGCGGTGTCCACCACGAGCGCGTCGACGTCCGCGTCCACGAGCGCGATCGCACGCTCCCACGCGTCCCCGTAGAAGCCGACGGCCGCCGCCACCCGCAAGCGACCCTCGGAGTCCTTGGTGGCCTTGGGATACTTCTCGGTCTTGACGAAGTCCTTGACGGTGATGAGTCCCGTGAGGTGACCTGCGGCGTCGACAAGAGGGAGCTTCTCGACACGGTGCTTGGCCAACAACTCAGATGCATCCGCGTTTGACACGCCTTCGGGTGCGGTGATGAGCGGCATTGCCGTCATCTGGTCGCGCACAAAGCGGCCCGCGTAGTCGCTCGGCGACACAAAACGCATGTCCCTGTTGGTGATGATTCCCACCAAGGTGCCCTCGTCGTCAACGACGGGCAGGCCGGAGACGCGGTAGCGCGCACACAACGCGTCGAGCTCCGCAAGGGTGGCGTGGGGACCTACGGTGACGGGATCGGTGATCATTCCCGACTCAGACCGCTTGACTGTCACCACTTGCTGAGCCTGATCCTCGATCGACAGGTTGCGGTGAAGGACGCCGATGCCGCCGAGACGCGCCAGGGCAATTGCCATGCGCGCCTCCGTCACGGTGTCCATCGCCGCGCTCAACAGGGGGACCTCGATATCGATCTCGCGCGTCAGGCGCGTCTTAGTCGACACCTGGGAGGGAATGACGTCGCTCTCACCAGGCAGAAGGAGGACGTCGTCGTAGGTCAGACCTGTGAACCCGAAGGGGTCATGCTCGCTGGGGGCCATCGCCCAAGTCTAGGGTGCGTGGTCGCGCACCGAGTTCGTGGGAGTCACAGGAGGGCCTCGACGCGTGCACTTGCTTGGATTCACGAAGAGAACTCCAGATACCCCATAAATTGGGGGTTCCCAGGAAGCCTCCAGAGGAGTAGAAACGGTCATGTAGGAAGCGAGCAACCAGACAACCTTGACTGTCCGTTTAGTCCGGTTTACGGTGATTCCGTCCTTGGCGCGACGCCAAGGGCGGTCCCGGGTCAACGATGACGCGGGCGGGGCCCGCCGACCGAGGAGCACGATGGAAACGATCGCAACACTGCCAGCCCCCACTCAAGACCTTTGGGAGTGGCAGTACGAGGGGGCGTGTAGAGACGCGGACCCCGACCTTTTCTTTCACCCCGAGGGCGAACGCGGAGCGGCGCGTCGTCGCCGTGCCGAGGCCGCCAAGCACTACTGCAACCGCTGCCCCGTCTTGGAGTTGTGTCGTGAGCGTTCGATCGCTGCACGCGAACCCTTCGGCGTATGGGGAGGGCTAAGCGAGGACGAACGCCATGGAATCCTCGCTGGCCGACTGAAGCAGGCAAGTTGACCACCTGCGCTGTCGGCACAAACCGCCGCCGCCGCTCATGCACCCCCCTGCAATAGCGGCAGATGCGGCAAACACAATGGCCCCGGAGATTAATCTCCGGGGCCATTGCGCGTGCGGCTCGATGGCCGCCACTTTCACTTCAGTTTGCGTCGAACAGACAGCGCCTAGTCGACGATGGCGAGAAGGTCACGCACGGACAGAATGAGGTAATCCTCACCTGCGTACTTGACCTCGGTGCCGCCGTACTTGCTGTACATCACGCGGTTGCCCACGACGACGTCAAGCGGAATACGGTTGCCATTGTCGTCGATGCGGCCGGGGCCCACCGCGACAATCTCGCCCTCTTGGGGCTTTTCCTTGGCGGTGTCAGGGATCACGAGACCTGAGGCAGTGGTCTTCTCGGCAGTTGCCGGCTTGACTACGACCTTGTCCTCGAGAGGCTTGATAGAGACCGACACAGCGGACCTCACCTTCCTTGAACGAGACGATGTGATGCGACTACTTGCCCGCCGTCGCGGGGGTCGGGCTGTGGCCGCGTCCCCTTGAGGGAACATCAGCAATTTAGCACTCCCCGGCCGCGAGTGCTAACCGAACGCCGGCCTTTCGCCACGCGTGAAACCCGGCGCATGCCAGGATCGTTCCATGGAAGCAGACGCCGCTCGCCTTGCCACGTCCCCCGCGGCTCTGGCTCTGTTGGCCTCGATGCCCCCGTACGACCCCGCTGGCGCGCTTGCGCTAGCGAGCCAACTCCGCTCCGGCGGGGCCGATGCGAGCGTCGTTGCCGCGGCCATGACACAGGCTCGCCTTCGCGCCGCGGCCGCTGCAAAGTTCGGCCCGTTTGCGCAGGGAATGCTCTTCACTCAAGACGGTCTCGAACAGGCAACTCGCCTCGCAGTCGCCGCTCATCACGCCCATCGCTACCTGAATGCGGGTGTCGGCTCTGTCGCGGACCTCACGTGCGGCCTCGGCGCCGATTCGATGGCCTTTGCCTCGCTGGGTCTGTCCGTGCTCGCCTTTGAGCGTGACGAGGCGACTGCCTTGCTGGCGGACCACAACCTGCGCCACTGGGACGACGCACGAGTAGTTCACGCCGACGCGATGGTCACGTTGGCATCGGGCCGAATCGACGCTGAAGCCCTGTTTGTCGACCCGGCGCGTAGGGACGGTCGGGGCAGAAGGCACGACCCGCGCGACTACTCACCGCCGCTCGACGATGTCTTGGGCCTGCGCGCGTCATGGCCGGACATGGGAATCAAGCTGAGCCCCGCACTTCCTCACAGCGCCGTGCCTCCTGAGGCCGAGGCGCAATGGGTCAGCATGGATGGCGACGTGGTCGAAATGGGCCTGTGGACCGGCAAACTCGCGAGGACCCATGGGCACTCCGCTCTGGTCCTGCGCGGGGGCGAGGCTCACCTCTTCGAGGGCGAGCCAGTTCCAGGGGACGCAGGCCCGCTTGGCGCCTACGTCTATGAACCGGACGGCGCGGTGATCAGATCGGGCCTGGTCGGGCCCATGGCGGCGACGCTGGGAGCGAGGCTGGTCGATCCCCAGATTGCGTATCTCACGTGCGATGCGCCCCTCTCCACACCCTTCGCGACGGGATTCAAGGTGGTCGAGACGCTTCCATATTCGGAAAAGCGCCTGGCGTCCGCGCTCGCTGCCAGGGGTATTGGTACCTTGGAAATCAAGAAGCGCGGAATGGACATTGACCCCGCGGCGCTCAGGCCCCGTCTCAAACTCAAGGGAGACGCGAGCGCCACTGTCATCCTGACCCGAACCGGTGGCGCACGGCTCGCGATCATTGCAGAACGCCTCGACCGGCCTGCTACGCGCCCATGATCAAACTCGCCGCGATCGCAATCATGACCACGGCAATGGCGGCGTCCAAGAAGCGCCAAGCGCGCGGTCCAAAAAGCCAGCGACCCAGGTACCTGGCGCCATAGCCGAGGGAAGTAAACCATACGAGGCTGCCAGCGGCGGCGCCCGCAGCGAACAGCCACTTCGCGTCTGCGTGGGCTGCGGCCACCGATCCCAACAGGAACACGGTGTCGAGGTAGACATGTGGGTTGAGCCACGTGAGCGCCACGCACGTGAGTGCCACGCGCGCGGCTGTTCCACCGCCAGGCGACCCGCTTCCCTGCGCTGAAGTGTCGAGGCCGTGGTCCGCCTTGAATGCCCGACGCGCGGCGAGAGCGCCGTACGTTACCAGGAAGGCCGCACCCGCCCAACGCGCCGCCGTGAGGAGCCAAGGGAAGGTCGCCGCCGCCAAGCCAACGCCCGACACCCCCGCGGCGATGAGTAACGCATCGGACACCGCACAGATCGCGACAACGAGTGCGACGTGCTCCCGCCGTATGCCTTGGCGCAACACGAAGACGTTTTGAGCGCCGATCGCGACAATGAGCGACAACCCAAGTCCAAGCCCTGCAAGGAACGTCATGCGGAACCGCAAGCGGGAGGCATCCCTGCGACGGCCCACTGCCCCGTGGGCGCCACCGCGCCCGCGAGCACGTCCGCCAAGCCCGCAAGCGCCTCCTCTGAGCGGCCGTACACACCAACGTAGACGCTCGCAGTCGAGCCGGCGAGCCCCCACGGGCCATCCATCGCTACAACGACGTCGGCGCTGCCCGAGCCGGTCGCCGAGCCAAGGAGGAGAATGGTTGTTCCTCCACCCGGGGCGATTCCATGCGCGGCTAGCGCGTCGGCCAGGGCCTGCCGCTCCCCCGGCCACCCCCCCGTGATGGTGACGCTTGAGCCCACGTACGGCCCAGTGCACGAAGCGGCCGACACGGTGGTCGCGGACGCCGCAAACGCGCGCGCGTAGTCCGCGCTTGCGTTCGAGTCGACGGGGTCAGTATCGGACGCCTCGGCGCTTCGCTGTTGAAGCGCCATCAGCAACGACACCCGTGCAATTGCCTCGTCAAGCCGCTCGCGCGGGAGCGCTCCACTCTGGACGGCGGCGATAATCGCCCGACGCGCGGTGGGCGGGTCGCGAGGCGAGAGCAAAAGATCCGCGCCTGCGGCAAGCGCGGCGACCTCTGAATCACCAGGCGCGAAGGATTCCGTGATCGCTCCCATATCGAGAGCGTCTGTGACCACGACACCGGTGAAGCCAAGACCTTGCCTCAAGTAGGCGTAAGCCTGTGGACTCACGGTGGCTGGCACGCCACCCCACTCGGCGACCGCGATGTGCCCCATCATTACGACGGGCGCGCCCGCGTTGATCGCAGACGCGAAGGGCACCAAGTCGGCGGTCTCGAGCTGCGCCACGGTGGCCGTTTGAACTGGCACCGCCTCGTGTGAGTCGGTGGTCACCGATCCGTGACCGGGAAAGTGTTTGATCGCGGGGATGACGCCACCCGCGACCAATCCGGTGACCGCGGCATCGACCGTGTCTGCCACACGCGCGGGATCCGAACCCGCCGAGCGGACTCGAATCGTGGGATCAGCCACGCCAACGGTCACGTCCGCGTCCGGCGCCCAATTGACATTGATTCCCAGCACCCTCATGTCCCGAGCTGCGGCCTCGTACGCGTTCGCCACCGCCTTCTTGTCAGGGATCGAACCCGCCGCCATGAAGGCAGGAAGGTCCGGAATGACCCCGGACAGCCGCGACACTGGCCCGCCCTCCTGATCGGTCGAGACGATCGCGGGCCAACCGCGTCCGTCCTCGGCGCCAGCCGCCTGCACCGCGGCCGCGAGCGCCTCCACGTGGACGGCATCCGTGACGGCACCGCCCATAAGAATCACGCCCGCGAGGTGCTCGGTGCCCACCGCGGAGGCCGCAGACGCGGGGTCGGGACTGCTCACTGTCGCGACAATCACCTGCCCCGCCGCCACGTCGAGGGGAAGGGCTCTCGCTGAGATGAGAGCACTCGCGTAATCGACCACGGAGGGACCCCACACCATATCCGCGAGTACCTGACGGGGCGCCCTCACCACCGGCGAGGCGAACGGCATCACGGTGGCCGTCGAGGCTTCTCCTCGGCTCTGCCCGCCCGGGCGCAAAGCGACCCACGCGGCCGATCCTGCCGCGACGACCGAGATCACGGTGGCTGCGGCAACGACCTTGCCACGCCTCATACTGTGATGGTTTCGAGCGACATCGACGAGTTCACGCCGATCGTAAGCGCACTCGGCGGCACGCCGCGAGCGACGACGGCCGCCCCGAGCGCCGCAATCATCGCCCCGTTGTCCGTGCAGTACTTGAGCGGAGGAATGCGCACCTCGATGCCCCGTTCCGCGCCCCTCGCGAGCGCGAGTTCGCGCAGCTGGCTATTGGCGGAGAACCCGCCGCCAATCACGAGAGTGTCGACCTCGTGCGTCTCGCACGCATCGAGCGTCTTGGAGACCAAGACGTCGGCGACCGCCGCGGCGAAGGAGGCGGCGACGTCGGCGAGAGGAATGGGCCTGCCGGAGTCCTCTGCGGCCTCGACCCAGCGGGCGACGGCGGTTTTAAGGCCCGAGAAGGAGAAGTCGTATGCATGCCGCTCACGGTCCTTGGGCGCCGTCAGCGCGCGCGGAAACCTGATTGCTGTGGGGTTGCCCTCGCGGGCGAGCCTGTCGACGTGCGGGCCACCCGGATAGGGCAGGCCCAAGAGCCTGCCGACCTTGTCGAAGGCCTCGCCCGCCGCGTCGTCGAGAGTGTGACCCAACTCGGTGACCCGAGTCGCGATGTCATCAACGAGCAAGAGCGAAGAGTGGCCGCCCGACACGACGAGGGCCATCGTGCGATCGGGGAAAGCGCCATGCACTAGTTCGTCCACCGCGGCGTGGCCGATGACGTGGTTCACCCCGTAGAGCGGGCGATCGAGCGCGAGCGCGAGCGCCTTCGCGGCGGCGACGCCCACGGTCAGCGACCCGACGAGGCCAGGCCCTGATGCGACGGCGATCGCATCGACGTCGTCGAGCGAGCAACCCGCGCGGGCGAGAGCCTCCTCCAGCGTGGGGACGAACGCCTCCAGATGCGCACGCGAGGCGACCTCGGGAATGATGCCCCCGAAGCGGGCGTGTTCATCCATAGAAGATGCCACAACGTCCGCGATGAGTTCGCGGCCGCGCACGAGCGCCACGCCCGTTTCGTCGCACGTGGACTCAAGCCCAAGGACCAGTTCCATGGAAGCAACTCTAGAGGGCGACGTGGGCCTTCTGAGCGAACGCCCGCGGTGGCCAGGCAGTGCCACGCACGACGCGGCCCACAAGGTAAGGATGGGATGCGTTAGCGCCGGGGAGGGGCGATCGAGCCGCGACGAACAATGTCGCACACGAGTTGCGCCGTGGTGCCGGGGATCGCCATTTTTTCGATGAGATCGACAACCAATCCGACCGCGCGTCGGCCCATCTCATAATGCGGCAAAGCCACTGTCGTGAGGGCAGGATCAAGCGCCGCCGCGATGATCTGGAGATCGTCGACGCCGATGATCGAGAGGTCGTCTGGGATGCGCATCCCCAAGCGCTGTGCCGCCTGGTAGACACCCATCGCCATCTGATCATTGAAACAAAAGACGGCCGTGGGACGGTCGTCCGTCCGCAGAAGGGCGAGCGCCGCGTCGCGCGCGGCCTCCGTGGTCGCCTCGCTCGCGTACAGGATCCGCTGAGCCGTGACGCCCACGATGGCCTCGAGATACCCAGAGATGCGCCCATCGCGAGCACAGCCTGGAGTCGTGATGGACAGGTGAGCGACGTCACGGTGGCCGGCGTTCATCAACTCGCGAGTGGCATCCGCGCCAATCTGCGCCTCGTAGGGCACAAGCGCCGTCAAGTCATCGTCGCGCGCGCGAGCATTCACGAGCACGATCGGCATTCCAGCCGCTACCACGTCCACGTCGACATACTGGTGGAACATGCGACCGATAATGAGCCCGTCGACGGGGAAACTCCGTAGCAGCGCGATCTCTTGCGCTTCGAGTTGGGGATTCGACGCGGAGCTCGCCAGGATCACCGAGTACTTCCTCGCCACGGCCGCGTCTTGAGCCCCCTTCAGCATCGCCACGGCGAAAGGGGTGGTCGCGACGTTGTCATCGACGAACCCAATGGTGTGGGACTTTTCGCGACGAAGCGAGCTCGCCATCCGATTGGGGCGGTAATTGAGTTCCTTGGCGACCCTGATGACTCGAAGCCTGGTCTCGTCCTTCATCGAACCCAGGCCGTTGAGAGCGTGAGAGACGGTCGCAGTCGACACCCCAGCGACAGCAGCAACGTCCCTGATACCGACCTTTTTCACGACCGCGAAACTCTCACTGGGCTTGGCCCTCACTGTGCTTGCGCTGTGGGCGCGCTCCACGAGGGTACCAAGACGACTTCCTGAGGCACGGCTGGTCACGCATGCTCGGCGTCGAGCGCGTCTGGCACGTACGGCCGCAGTTCCTTGCGCATGACGAGCGCGTCGATGCCTCCAGGCTGGTAGTACTTGCGTCTGGTGCGCACGGCTTCGAAGCCGAGCGCCTTGTAGAGCCCAAGAGCCTCCACATTGTTGACCGCGACTTCGAGCCACGCATTGGGGGCCTTGTGCCGTACGGCCTCGTCCAGGAACTCCATCATGAGGGCCTTCGCCAGGCCGCGGCCCCTGTAGTTGGCGACGATCGCGAGGTTCATGAGGTGGAAGGCGTCGCCGTCATAGCCGTACACCGCGTACCCGGCTTGAGCGCCGTCGGACTCCACCGTCCGATACCTGCATGTGCCGTATCGCCAGTCCTCGCGAATCAGTGCCTCGGACCACGCGGCGTGGGTGAAGATGTCCCTCTCCACTTGGGCCATCCACGGCAGGTCGGCCTCGACGAGGTCCCTAATGATCACATCGGTCATGCGCCGTGCACGTCTGGCCTGCGCAAATAAAGCGGCTCAGTCGGCAGGTCCTCGCCTGCCGCACGGCGACGCACGGCCTCCTTGGCAAGCCAGAGCGGGTCGGGATCGGCGTCGATCGCTCCTGGGAACGCCACGGCGTACAGGACCGCCCCCCTGCCCACGACGGCCTCGCCTTCCGTCACGAGCACCGATGCTGGGGCCCCCACCTCGGGGCCATCGACACGAAGCCCCCCGGAGTACCTGGCCCAGTACACCTCGCGCCGCCGCGCGTCGGCAACAACGAGCACGTCGCGATGTTCGGCGCCAAGGGCGTCGAGCGAGCACACGCCCCACACGGGAACCTTCCACGCCAAGGCGAGAGTTCGCGCTGTCACAAGGCCCACCCGCAGTCCGGTGAACGGCGCGGGGCCGGTGCCCACGACGACCGCGGTGATATCCGCCTTGGTGGCTCCCGCCTGGGCGAGCGCCTGGCGTACCAGGTCACTGAGCAGCTCCGCGTGGCCTCGCGGGGAAAACACGCTCGCTCTCGCGAGGGCCACTCGCGCGTCGAGATCCGTGATCGCGACGGAGATCGCCGAAGACGTGTCGATCGCGACGATCATGGCGTGGCGTTCTCCGCTTGTGGCCACAGGCGCCCTTGCCAGGCGTCCCCGCTCGTGGTGATCGTCACGACCCTCTCGCCCGCGGCAGGGTCCTCACCCTCGGCGAAGGCTCCACGCGCCCGATCAATGGTGATGAGCGCGTGCCCGTCGGCGAGCGATTCGGCCTTGCCTTCGCCCCACTCGACCACGGTCACGGCCTGGTCGGTCGAATCGTCGAGGTCGAGGTGATCAAGTTCCGCGAGCGAACCGAGCCTGTACGCGTCAACATGCACCAGCCACGGCCCATCCGCGACCGGCTCGTGAGCGCGCGAGATGATGAAGGACGGGCTTGCGACTTGGCCGCGCACCCGCATTCCTGCGCCGATGCCCTGCACGAGAGTCGTCTTGCCCGCGCCGAGACGTCCCGCCAGGATCACGAGGTCGCCCGCCCTCAACGCCGGGGCGATCGCGCGGCCAAGATCGCGCATGGATTCCCCGTCTTTGACCAGATATCTCATGAGACCGATTTGGGCCGCAAGCCGCCAAAGCGGCACACGATCTCATAATCGATCGTGTCAACGGCGGTCGCCCAATCCCGCGCGCTCGGCCCGTCGGGCCCGATGAGCGTCACCTCATCGCCGACGCACACCGCTGTCGCGGGTCCAAGGTCGATCACGAATTGGTCCATACACACCCGACCCGCGATGCGATAGCGTCGGCCGCGCACGGAAACCTCGGCTATCAAGCCCGCGGCACGGAACACTCCATCCGCGTATCCGGCGCTGACCAACCCCAGCGTGGTCGGATAGATGGTCACGTATTCATGCCCGTAGCTCACTCCTTGACCGGCTGCAACGTCCTTCACCAGGACGATCTCGCTCGTGACGCTCATCGCCGGCTTGAGCCCAAAGTTCTTGCCTTCGGGGTCCGGAACGGGAGGCAGTCCATAGATTGCGATTCCCGGACGGACCAGGTCAAAGTGCAGATCGGGGCGGGTCAGGGTGCACGCGGAGTTGGCCAGGTGCCTCACCTCGAGAGCGATCGCGGCCTGTTGCGCGATCACGAGCGCCTGACGGAATACTTGCGCCTGCAGGTCGATCGTCGGGTGGCCCGGCGCATCGGCCCATGCCAGGTGGGACCAGATGCCGACGACGCGAACCAGTCCCTCTCGTTCCGCCGCCTTGGCGAGTTCAAGAAGGCCCGGTAGTTGAGCCAAGGTGACGCCTTCGCGCCCAAGCCCCGTGTCGACCGCGACATGCACGCGAGGGCTCGGGGCACCATCGCGCGAGACCGCCACGATCTCGCCAAGTACGTCGGCGGAACTCACGGACACATCGACGCCCGCCTCCAAGAGTTCGCGCGCGGGAAAGTTAGGGCCGTAAAGCCACGTGAGGATGCGGCCCTCGTCGCCAGACGCCCGCAATTCGAGGGCCTCATGCGGTTGGGCCACGCCCAGCCACGTCGCGCCTCCTGCGCGGGCGGCTCGGCCAGCTTCGATGAGACCATGCCCATAGCCATCGGCCTTGACCACCGCCATCACGGCGGCCGTCGTCCGGCCAACGAGTGTGGCCACATTGTTGGTAATTGCGTCGGTATCGATCTTCACCGTCAGTCTGCTCATGTCGCCTCCGCGATCACTATGGCCGACGCCACCCCGGCGTCGTGAGAAAGGGACACGTGAAAAGTAGCAATTCCAAGCTCTCGAGCGCGCGCCGCCACGGTGCCGCTCACCTTGAGTCGAGGCTGTCCAGACTCATCACGGACCACTTCGGCATCTCGCCAGACCAACCCTGGGGGCGCACCTAGCGCTTTCGCGAGCGCCTCCTTGGCGGCCCAACGAGCGGCAAGCGAATGGCGACCCAGCGCTCGCTCGGCGGGAGTAAATACCCTCTCAAGGAACCGAGGGGAGCGCTCAACCGCGCGATCGAATCGTTCGAGTTCGACCACATCGATGCCCACGCCGACGATGGCCATGCGCTACTCGACTGTGACTGACTTGGCTAGGTTTCGCGGTTGGTCAACGTCGTAGCCCTTGGCCGACGCCAACTCGTGAGCGAAGATCTGCAGCGGCACCACGGTCACGAGCGGCATGAGCAGCGTGGGCGTCTGCGGAACCGTGAAGAGGTGATCGGCGTACTGCGCGGCCTCGGCGTCGCCCTCTTCAGCAATGACGATCGTCCTCGCACCTCGCGCCCTGACCTCCTGGATGTTGGAGATCACTTTGGCGTGCAGCACCTCCTTGCCGCGGGGGCTCGGCAAGACGATGAACACCGGCTGTCCGGGTTCGACCAACGCAATGGGACCGTGCTTGAGCTCTCCCGCCGCAAAGCCTTCGGCGTGAATGTACGCGAGTTCCTTGAGCTTGAGTGCGCCCTCGAGTGCGACGGGAAAGCCGATGTGGCGACCCAGGAAGAGGACCGTGCGTTCGGACACCATGTCGCGGGCGAGCTCACGCAGGGGTTCGCTGGTGTCCAGCACGCGCTGGATCTTGGCGGGCATCGCGTCAAGTTCGGAAAGGAGCGCCGCAATCTCGTCGGGAAATTTGTTGCCGCGCAACTCCGCCAGGTAGATGCCAAGCAGGTAAGAGGCGGCGATCTGGGAGAGAAACGCCTTGGTGGAGGCGACGGCGATCTCTGGTCCGGCGCGCGTATAAAGCACGGCATCGGCCTCGCGCGCAATGGTCGAGCCCTGCACGTTGACGATGGCGACCACGGAGGCGCCCTGTTGCTGGGCGTGCCTGACCGCCATGATCGTGTCCATGGTTTCGCCTGACTGGCTAAAGGCAACGACAAGTGTGCGCACAGTGAGAACAGGGTCGCGATATCTGAATTCGTGTGCGAGTTCGACCTCGACGGGGATGCGTGTCCAATGCTCGATCGCGTACTTGGCGACCATTCCCGCATAGAACGCCGTCCCACAGGCGACCACGATGATCTTGTCGACGGCTGCGAGCACCGTCTCTGCGACGAGGCCCTCGTCCAACTTGAGCCTGCCGCGTTCGTCGAGCCTGCCGCGCAAGGTGTCGGCGACAGCGCTGGGCTGGTCGTGGATTTCCTTATCCATGAAGGTGGCAAAGCCGCCCTTCTGCGCGGCCGATGCATCCCACGTCACGGTGAACGGCTCGCGCACAACGGGCGAGCCGCCCAGGTCGGTGATCGACACCCCTTCTGGGGTGATCTCGACAACCTCGTCTTGACCAAGCTCGAGAGCGGTTCTCGTGTATTCGATGAAGGCAACAACGTCGGAACCGAGGAAGTTTTCGCCCTCGCCTATGCCGATGACGAGCGGAGAGTTGCGCCTCGTGCCTACGACCACATGTGGCTCGTTGGCGTCGATGGCGAGGAGCGTGAACGCACCTTCAAGCCTGCGTGCGACGGCGCGCATCGCGTCGACGAGCGCCAAACCCTCATCGACGTAACGAGCGAGCAGGTGCCCCGCGACCTCGGTGTCCGTGTCGGACAAGAAGTGGACCCCCGAAGCGAGCAATTCCGCCCTCAGGGAACCATAGTTCTCGATGATGCCGTTGTGAATGATCGCGATGCGACCGCCTGCGGCGAGGTGGGGGTGGGCGTTCGTGTCGGTCGGGGACCCATGGGTTGCCCACCTCGTGTGTCCGATAGCCGCGGTGCCATGGGGAAGGGGCGTCTCCGCAAGCAACTTTGCGAGGTTGGTGAGCTTGCCAGCCTTCTTGGCCATGGCGAGCAGGGGTCGTCCCGGCACCACGACCGCGATGCCTGCCGAGTCGTAGCCGCGGTATTCGAGCCGCTCAAGGCCACCCATGACGACGCCCTCGGCCCTAGCACTGGCCGGGCCCGATCCGACATAGCCCACGATTCCGCACATGGGAATGAGTGTAGTTTGCGTTGGCACGCCGCGAGGTCGCCGCACCTAGAACTCCGGTCCATGCACCACAATGGACACGTGACCGCGAGGACAAACGACGCATCGGTAAGCCCGTTCCTGTCGTTCACTCGGGACGAGTGGTCGGAGCTCGCCCACAACACCCCCCTGCCCCTGACCGCCGCAGACGTGGCCAGGGTTCGCGGACTTGGGGATCCGATTGACCTCACCGAGGTCGATCGGATTTACCGGCCGCTGTCTCGATTGCTCACTCTGCACTCCGAGGCCGTCGGCGCCCTCCACCAGGCCACGAGCGCGTTCCTCGGCGAACGCGCATCGCGAACACCATTCGTCATCGGCATCGCCGGTTCCGTCGCCGTGGGCAAGTCGACCACCGCCCGCGTGTTGAGGGAACTGCTCGCCAGGTGGCCATCATCCCCTCGCGTGGAACTCGTGACGACCGACGGGTTCCTGCTCCCCAACGCGATTCTCGAGGAACGCGGCCTTATGTCGCGCAAGGGCTTCCCCGAGTCGTACGACAGGCACGCGCTGCGCAACTTCATCGCCGCCGTGAAGTCTGGAGTGGCCGAGGTCACTGCGCCCGTGTATTCGCACGTGACATACGACATCGTTCCCGACGAAAGCGTCGTCGTGAGCCACCCGGACGTGCTCATTGTCGAGGGCCTCAATGTGTTGCAGCCCGCGGCAGTGCGCACTCGCGAAAGCTCGGCCCTCGCCGTCTCGGATTACTTCGACGTCTCGATTTACGTCGACGCCGATCCCGCTCATGTGCGCGAGTGGTACATCGACCGCTTCCTGTCGTTCAGGGGGACGGCCTTCGCGCGCGAGGACAGCTACTTCAAGAACTACGCGACGCTCACCGACGCCCAGGCCGTCGAACGCGCGTCGTTCATTTGGGACACGATCAACGCACCCAACCTTGAGCGAAACATCGAACCGACGCGATCGCGCGCCACGATCATCCTCCGCAAGGGCAAGGACCATGCGGTGCAGTCGGTACACATGCGCAAGATCTAGCCGCGCCTGGCCACGATCGTAAACGTGCATGGCACGAGCGACGATTCGCTGCCCGGCCAGACATACTCGCCGTCGTCAGTCATTGTCATGCGGGGCGCGAACTGCCATGGCAACGTCTTACCCTCATCGAGCGCAAGCAATGTGAGCCCGTGCCGCAGCAGCACCGTCACCACCTCCGAGATCGGATGGGGCCACTCGTACGTGCGCGAGTGCTGCACGTGGCCGTCGCCCGCATAGGTCCCCTCGTCGTCCCACTGCAAGGCTCCGCCCTCGCCGAAGTACCTGTACTTGATCGAGAGCCCGTCGGCATCCTCGTCGAGTGAATAAAGCGTCGGGTGCCCGTCCCTGATGTAGAAGATGCCGCCAGGCTTGAGGAGCGCCGCGACCTGAGCGGCCCACGTGTCGAGGTCGTAAAGCCAACCGATCGTGCCGATGCTCGTGTACACCACGTCGAAGAGGCGCCCTGCGCCGATCTCGCGGTCGATGGCAGCTCGCGCGTCGAGCACGTCGGTCTCGACCCACTCGGCCTCGATACCAAGGCGCCCCGCAAGGGTTTGGGCTGCGGCGAGCGCTGCAGGAGAGAAGTCGACGCCGACGACGGTTGCCCCCGCCTTGGCAAGGGAAAGGGTGTCCGTTCCGATGTGACATTGCAGGTGACACACATCGAGTCCAGCAATGGTGCCGCCCGCGAGGTAAGGCGCAAGCGCGGCAAGGTCTGTGCGCGCGACGGTGCTGAGGTGCGTGGCATCCGTCACGAGCGCCTCGGTGGCATAAGACTCGATGTGGAGCGGCACTCTGTCCTCCCAGTTGGCGAGGTTTGCGGCGCGCGCGTCCTCCCACTGGATGTCGACGCCGTCGACGGGTTCTTCAGTCATCTGCGGGAGCAGCGCTGTTCTCGATCTCGCCAGCGAGGTCGGGCATCTCGGGAGCCGCGAGCCCCAAGAGCGTCATCACCTTGTCGACCGCAAGTCCAAGGAGAACGCCTCCTGTGATCCCCACGGCGATCGATAGCAGCAGGTTGTCGCCCAGCAGACTGGCGGCCACGGTGCCGATGAGGATTCCCCAACCAGCCCAGATGGACGTGGCGAAGGCGTCCACAGCCATGAACCGCCTGCGCGGATAGCGCAAGGCGCCAGCGGTGAGGTTGACCGCCACGCGGCCCATCGGGATGAACCTCGCCGCGATGATGTACAGCGCTCCCCTGTGCTCGAGCGCATGCTCGGCCCAGTCGAGGGCGGCGAGCACCTTGGGACGGCGGAAGACCTTGATGTTGCGCACGTCCACGCGGGTGCCGATGAAGTACGCGGTCTGGTCGCCGCACCACGCGCCTATCGCGCCCATCACAAAGAGGATGAACAGGTTGGGGTGACCGATTGATTGCCATGCAGAAGCGGAACCGATGATGACGGACTCGCTAGGAAACACGGGGATCACCGCATCGAGAAGTGACACGGCGAAGACCGAGGGGTAGATCCACATCGATTCGACGAGGGCGAGGATGCCGGACTCAAGGTGCGCCGAAAGACCCGTGACCCAGTCCCAGAATGTGCTCATTGAGCCAGTCTGTCAGCCACCGTCGCCGCAAGGGAATCCGCGTACGACCGCGCGTCGTCCATCGTCGCGGCCTCGACCATGACCCTCACGAGCGGTTCAGTGCCCGAGGATCGCAGCAACACGCGACCGGAGTCTCCGAGCTCGCTTCGCACGCGGTCAACCTCGCGAGTCAATTCGACATCGGTGTGGACGCGGGAGCGGTCGACCCGTGGGACGTTGACCAAAACCTGTGGAAGCGTGCCGATGCCCGCCGCGATCTGTCGCAGGGGCCCACCCGCGACCACTGCGGCCGCGAGAAGAAGAGAACTGAGAACTCCATCGCCTGTCGAGGCATAGCGAGACACGATGATGTGACCCGATTGTTCTCCGCCCAGGGTGTAGCCTCCCTCGCGCATGGCCTCGAGCACGTATCGATCCCCCACCGCGGTCTCCACGATGTCGATGCCAGCGTCCCTCATCGCGTGATGCAGGCCGAGGTTCGACATGACCGTGGCGACCATGGTTTGGCGATACAGGGAACCAGCGTCGCGCATCGAGAGTGCAAGCAACCCCATGATGAGGTCGCCGTTGACGATTGCGCCGGTGTGATCCACCGCGAGGCAGCGGTCCGCATCGCCGTCGTACGCGACACCCATGTCGGCTCCGTGCGCGACCACGGCCTCGCACAGCAGTCCCATGTGAGTGGAGCCCGAGTTCGCGTTGATGTTGCGGCCGTCTGGCTCGCAGTGCAGCCTGATCACGCGCGCCCCCGCCGCCTCGAGGGCAGCAGGGCCAATCGTGGAGGCCGCACCATGAGCGCCGTCGACCACAACCGTCAGGCCGGCGAGGGGCGCCTCCCGGCCCGCGAAGTCCGCGACTGACGCGGCGAGGTGTGCCACATAGTCCGCGCTAAGTTCAGACGCGCCGGTGATGTCACCGACGTCTGCGCCCGTGGGTCGCTCCCACGGTTCCCCGATGCGCGCCTCGATGGCTTCCTCAACGGAGTCAGGGAGCTTGAGCCCGCCGCGCGCGAAGAACTTGATGCCGTTGTCCGGCATCGGGTTGTGCGAAGCGGAGATCACGACGCCAAGGTCGGCGTCGGTCGTGCCTGTCAGGTGCGCGATGGCCGGAGTGGGAATCGCTCCCACGTCAAGCACGTCGACTCCCGCCGATGCCAGTCCCGCCGCCACTGCGGACGACAGGAACTGGCTCGACAAGCGGGTGTCGCGTCCAAGAACCGCGCGCGGCCTATGGCCCGAGAACTCGCCACGTTCGGCAAGCACGTGGGCGGCGGCGACGGCAAGGTCGAGCGCAAGCTCGGCCGTGATGTCGCGATTTGCCAACCCACGGACGCCGTCCGTGCCAAAGAGTCGCGCCATGTGCGCGTCCCTGTTAGCGCTTCGAGTACTGAGGGGCGCGACGGGCCTTCTTGAGACCTGCCTTCTTGCGCTCCACCACGCGAGGGTCGCGGGTCAGGAACCCGGCCTTCTTGAGCGTGGCACGGTTGTGCTCGAGGTCAATGGCGTTGAGCGCGCGGGCGACGCCGAGGCGCAAGGCCCCCGCCTGGCCGGAGGGGCCACCGCCGCCGATGCGTGCGTGAACATCGAACTTTTCCTCGATGTCCAGGATCGCGAACGGCGAGTTCACGAGTTGCTGGTGCACCTTGTTGGGGAAGTAGTTGTTCAGGTCGCGGCCATTGATGGTCCACTTGCCGGTGCCAGGAACCAGACGCACGCGGGCAATTGCCTGCTTGCGACGGCCGAGGCCTGCTCCTGGCGCGATCTCCGAGACGCCCTTGCCGCGCACAGGCGTGGTCTCGGAGGTGTACTCCGTGGGGTGCTCTTCGACCGCGTCGACGGCGGTCTCGGTGGCGGACTCGGTAGAGGTCTCGACCTCTGGGGTTACGTCTGACATGTCACTCAATCCTTGTCCAGCGCCTTACTGCGCAACCTGGGAAATCTCGAACGGCTGGGGCTGCTGCGCGGCGTGCGGGTGCTCGGCACCTGCATACACCTTGAGCTTAGAAATCTGCGCCTTACCCAGCTTGGTACGAGGCAGCATGCCCCTCACGGCGTTTTCGATAACGCGCGTGGGGTTGGTCGCGAGCAACTCGCCGATCGCCTTGGTCTTGAGGCCGCCCGGGTAACCCGAGTGGCGGTAGACCATCTTGTCGGTGAGCTTGGCGCCGGTAAGGGCAACCTTGCCTGCATTGATGACGATGACGAAGTCACCGGAATCGACGTGAGGCGCAAAGGTCGCCTTGTGCTTGCCACGAAGGAGCACTGCGACCTGAGAGGCCAGACGACCGAGGACCACGTCAGAAGCGTCGATGATGTGCCAGGTCTTGGTCACGTCACCAGGCTTGGGAGAAAACGTACGCACTATGAAGCCTTCTACTCTTCGAAAACGGTGGCACGATGCGGTGCATCGAACGGTCGGAGGGTCCTGCGGCGGCGAGTGGTAATACACCGGTCACGTGGAACACACAACGACAGGGGAGTCTACCTTCGGCGCTGCGCTCAGGTCAATTTGAGTCAAAGCGCACACCTAAGTCCCAAGGAAGCGATGTCCGTGGCGCCAACGTACTTCACTCGTGAAGCGTCGACGCCTGGGTCATCCCCTCCGTCAGGATTGTTTCCCAGCGTAGCGGCTAACGTCGGTCGCAATTGGCCAACGGCGGAGACCCACGGCCTCCTCGCCTCCGCGCGGCCGATCAACGACGCGAGACGGTACACCATGCCTGTTCGGAACTAGCCTCGGGCTTCAATGCTCCGTCGCGTGCGAGCGATTGCGGCGCGCGCCGCGAGTTCTTCGTCAGACGGGTAGAGCACCTCTTCGAGCGTCAGGCCACGCGCTGGAGCCACCGAGATCAGGTCGCAACGCTCGTCGCCTGCCGCAACTTCACCGAGCCAAGCCAGCCTCCTCTTGCCCACTCCCACGGCCGTGACGGCCCCCACGAGGCCGCGCACCATTGCATGGCAGAAGGCGTCCGCACGCACAGTGGCGACCACGAGGCCCGCGTCGGCACCCGATGTGACGCGCTCCCACGACAGCTGCCTGAGGTCCCTCACCGTCGTCGCTCCGTCGCGTGGTCTGCAAAAGGCCGCGAAGTCTCGCAGCCCTGTGAGGGTCGCCGAGGCCTCGTTGAGCGCGTCCACGTTCAGGTCGCGCGAGGTCCACGTGACGAAGCGTCGCGTCAAGGGGTCGCGGCCGGCTTGGTTGTCGGCAATTCGGTACGCATAGCGCCTCTCGAGTGCGGAGAAGCGTGCGTCAAACCCAGGCGCGGCGGGAGCTGCAGAGTGAATCACGATGTCCTTCGGCAACACGCCGCTCATGCGCTCGCGCAACACCTGCGCCGGTTCGTGGATCGATCTGCCTCCCAGCCGACGCCAGGAGTCAGGGGTGATATCCACATGGGCGACCTGCCCGCGCGCGTGGACGCCTGTGTCGGTGCGTCCGGCGACGGTGACGCGCAGGTCCGCCGGCACCAGTTGGGCGCCCCCTGGGCCCCTCACGACCGTGCACAGGGCCCCCTCGAGCTCCCCCTGCACCGTCCTGAGCACCGGTTGGACGCCCCAGCCGCTGAAATCGGTTCCGTCGTAAGACAAGTCGAGGCGGGCCCGCACCACCTCGCTGCTGTGCAGCTCAGTCATGTGGACCCGCCTCGTGCGCTGGAGGGCGCGAATTACTTGTCGTCGGCCTTGACGTCGGCAGCCTCGGCCTCGGGGGCCTCAGCTGTCTCGACGACCCCGGCCTCCTTGGCTACGGCGGTCTCGTCGATGATCTCTTCGATGACGGACTCCTCGATGGGGTCGATCTCGAGGACCTCAGCCTTGGGCGCCTTGCCTGCCTTCTCAGCCTTGCCAGACGCCTTGCCTGCCTTCTCAGCCTTGCCAGACGCCTTGGGAGCGGCCTTCTTGGCGGCCTTGGTGGCCTCCTTGACGACGCCCTTCTTGGCGGGAGTGCCGAACTCAACGAGCTCGATCACGGCCATCGGAGCGTTGTCGCCCTTGCGGGGGCTGATCTTGACGATGCGGGTGTAACCACCCTCGCGCTCGGCGAATCCTGGACCGATCTCGGTGAAGAGCGTGTGCACCACGCCCTTGTCGGAGATCATTCCCATGACGCGACGGCGCGTGGCGAGGTCGCCGCGCTTGGCAAAGGTCACGAGACGATCGGCGTACGGACGCAAGCGACGGGCACGGGCTTCCGTGGTGGTGATGCGGCCGTGCTCGAACAGCGACTGCGCCAGGTTCGCCAGCATGTGGCGTTCGTGGTCAGGTCCGCCGCCGAGACGTGGGCCCTTCGTGGGGGTAGGCATTGTGTGTGATTCTCCTTGTTACTCGTCGCCACCGGAGAAGTACACACCGGAAGCCGACTGGTCATATTCATGACCGCCGTCTTTCAGGGTGAAGCCAAGCTCAATGAGCTTTTCCTTCACCTCGGTGATCGACTTCTGGCCGAAGTTGCGGATGTCCATGAGGTCCGTCTCGGAGCGAGCCGTGAGCTCGCCGACCGTGTGGATCCCCTCACGCTTGAGGCAGTTGTACGAACGCTGCGTCAGGTTAAGGTCCTCGATGGGCATGTTGTAGTCCTCTTCGAGCGCCTCGTCCGTGTCGGACGGGCCGATCTCGATGCCCTCGGCAGCCTCATTGAGGCTACGTGCGAGCGAGAACAGCTCGACCAAGGTCGAGCCTGCCGACGCGACGGCGTCGCGAGCGGAGATCGAAGACTTGGTTTCGACGTCGAGGATGAGCTCATCGAAGTCGGTGCGCTGAGCCACACGGGTGGCCTCAACCTTGTACGTCACCTTGAGCACGGGCGAGTAGATCGAGTCAACAGGGATCTGACCAATCTCGGCGTCGTAGCTCTTGTTGAGTGCGGCAGGCACGTAGCCGCGACCGCGCTCGACCGTCAGCTCGACCTCGAACTTCGCCTTCGAGTTGAGCGTGGCGACGTGAAGGTCGGGGTTGTGAATCTCCACGCCTGCAGGCGGGGCGATGTCAGCGGCGGTGACCGCTCCTGCACCCGACTTGCGCAGGTACATGATGACGGGCTCGTCGTGCTCCGAGGAGACCACGAGGTTCTTGAGGTTCAAGAGGATCTCGGTGACATCCTCCTTGACACCCTCGATCGTCGTGAACTCGTGAAGAACGCCCTCAAAACGCACGCTCGTCACGGCAGCGCCTGGAATCGACGAAAGCAGCGTGCGACGAAGCGAGTTGCCAAGCGTGTAGCCGAAGCCAGGCTCCAGCGGCTTGAGCGAAAACTGCGAGCGGTTGTCCGAAATGACCTTCTCGGTCAAGGTGGGACGCTGTGCAATCAGCACTTTCTCTTCCTTTCCGAGCATCCACTATTTGATGCTCGTGCCCGCCGGCTGTCCGTTCCGGCGGGTGTCAACGTCTGGTGTGGTGACGCACCGAGGTGCGTCGTGAACGCGGAAGCCAACCGCCGCACGCGGACCGCGCGGCGGTGTGAGGCTCTAGCCGCGGCGACGCTTGGGCGGACGGCAGCCGTTGTGGGCCTGAGGCGTCACGTCCTTGATGGACGTCACCTCCATGCCGGCGGCGGTCAGCGAACGGATTGCGGTGTCGCGTCCCGAGCCGGGACCCTTCACGAAGACGTCGACCTTGCTCATGCCGGCCTCTTGGGCCTTGCGAGCAGCGGCCTCGGCGGCCATCTGGGCGGCGTAGGGGGTCGACTTGCGCGATCCCTTGAAGCCAACCTGGCCTGAAGACGACCACGACACGACGGCGCCCGAAGGATCCGTGATGGAGATGATCGTGTTGTTGAACGTCGATTTGATGTGCGCCTGACCGTGAGCGACGGTCTTCTTGATCTTCTTGCGCGGCTTGCGAACGGGTGCAGCCATGGCCTACTTCTTCCTTCCGGCAACGGTCTTCTTGGGTCCCTTGCGGGTACGCGCGTTTGTCTTGGTGCGCTGACCGCGCACGGGCATGCCCTTGCGGTGACGCAGGCCTTGGTAGTTACCGATTTCGATCTTGCGGCGGATGTCGGCCGTCACCTCGCGGCGCAGGTCACCTTCGACCGTGAAGCTCGCCTGGATGAAGTCACGCAGAGCGACGAGTTCCTCGTCGGTAGCGTCCTTCACGCGGGTGTCGGGGCTGACGCCCGTCGCAGCAAGAATCTGGTGCGAGCGAGTGCGTCCGATGCCGTAGATGTAGGTCAGGGCGATCTCCATGCGCTTTTCGCGCGGCAGATCGACTCCAACGAGTCTTGCCATGTGCAAACTCCATGTGTATTCGAAGGTCTGACGCTCGAACTTCCCGCGATGTCTGGTGCGGGCCCCGGCCTCCGAGCCGAGGGTTCCGGTTTCCCGGTGTCCAAACGTGGTCTGTCTTGTGTTGTCTAGCCTTGACGCTGCTTGTGACGCAGGTTTTCACAAATGACCATGACTCGGCCATTGCGGCGAATCACCTTGCACTTGTCGCAGATGGGCTTGACGCTTGGCTTCACCTTCATGGTTAGTTTTCCTTGGCCGACGCCGGCGAACCGACGGCGGCTTACTTGTAGCGGTAGACGATGCGCCCGCGGGACAGGTCATATGGGCTTAACTCCACCACTACGCGGTCCTCTGGGAGGATCCGGATGTAGTGCTGGCGCATCTTCCCTGAGATGTGGGCAAGCACGAGGTGGCCGTTCGTCAGTTCCACACGGAACGACGCGTTTGGCAATGCCTCAACCACGCTGCCTTCAACCTCGATGACGCCGTCTTTCTTGGCCATGAACTCCGCTAACGTCGATGAATTGGGTACGCAGGCGCGCAAAAACGCCCGACCGACGAGTTTATCCCATTATTGGTGCACTCTCAACCGGCGAACGCGCCGGCTCACTTCCGCGTTAGCGGAAGGAGTTGCGCAGGCGCTGAGCGGCGAGGTCCGCGATCTTGAAATTGCGGTGGTCTGCGAGGGCGCGCACCACCGAGGAGGGTGTCCGGACGTTTCGCAAGATCGCCTCCAAGACGGAGGGATCGTGATCGTGCCCCAAGGAAATCAACGCGCCAACAGGGCAATCCGTGCGGGCCGCCACAGCGGCGCGAACGATCGCATTGCGATGGACCGCATACGGTAGAAGTTCGTTGCCCGTCACTGCGGGATCAACAGCCCGCGCCACGTCGTCGGACGTGCTACGTGCGTAAGGAAGTCCCGTCATTCGCTGCCATCTCCCTTCGCTTGGTCGCCATTCGGCCCCAAACTTCGATAATAGGGTAGGCCGGGCCAATGCGGCATATCGACCACATGTGACAAAGCCGACAGTTCTCCGCGCCGACTCCGTCACCCGAGACGTTCGCTCAGTTGGGGTGCAACCTCGGGATGAGTTGCCGCGGTGGGGCCACATGGACGCCCTGGTCCTGCGTCGTATGTACTTCCGGCGACACGGGAAGCCACTCCGCTTGCGACTCCACTCTGTCGCGCAGCTCAAGGGGCATCTGCGACCGGTCAATCTCACGAGAGCCAGGCGCGAGCGAGCGAGACTCTTCGGTACTGGCCGTCCCGTCCGCGCCATGGATTCGCTCGTCCAGGTTTCTACTCGCGACCCTGCGCACATCGTCCTTCTTATGCAACGCAAGGCCCTGCAGAAGCGCGAGGTCGATCGCGTGGTTGCGCGCGAGCGCCTTCACTACGTTGGTGTCCCTGTCTCTCGCGAGGTGAGACGACACCGCCTCAGTAATTCGGGGGTTGCCCGCAACTCCCGCTCTGACGTAACTGTCGTGGTCGAAAGCGAGGGACGCGAGCACTCCCATTGGGCAATCAGCGCGCCTGGCGATGACCGCTCGCACGCCGCGCTCTTTGCAGGTTGCAAGCTTCTGGACCCGATGCATCGGGGTGTCTGCGTCCGCTGCTTCTTGCCACTCGGGACTCGCGTGGCGGGGCGTCGAGTCCTGGCCGATCGCGATGCCGGACGAAGCCATCAGCGCGCGCGTCCACGACGTGTCGTCTTTCCCCATGTCCCTCTCCGCAAGCCTCTGAACGAGACGCTACGGGTACCAGGTAAACGCCAAGTGATCGTTCCGTGTCTGGACGGGGACGCGTCGGTAACGCGTCTGCGAGCGCCTCGTAGCGGCGCCGACTCGGGGGCCCGGAACCCGCGAATGGGAGCACTCCTTGCGGCGACCACACTCTCCTGGCCGAGTGACGGAGCGAAGAACTGCTCGACTCGAGAACCGGCGGCGTGTGCCGCAATGGCTTCCTCCATGGGAGGCACCTGCATTGGATCCGCTCATGGTGGTGAAG
>JAYTGI010000267.1:0-4467 GCA_043733605.1 Demequina sp.
GCAGGTGGGAGACATGAACCAGCGGCTCATCGACCTTGGCGCCGCCGAGGGCCTCGAGTATCGCTTTGACCTCTCTATGCAGGCCAACACTCGCGACGCGCACCGCGTGTTGCACCTTGCGCAGGAGCACGGCCTTGGCAACGAGATGAAGGACCGCCTGATGCGCGGCCAGTTCACCGAGGGCGCGATCGTGGACGATCCCGAGACTTTGGTTGCCATGGCGACCGAGGTGGGCCTCGACGCCGACGCGGTGCGCGCCGTGCTCGCGTCCGATAAGTACGACGACGCCGTCCAGGCCGACATCGAGGAAGCCGCTGCTCTTGGCGCCACGGGCGTGCCGTTCTTTGTGTTCGACCGGAAGTTTGCCGTGTCGGGCGCGCAGCCTGTCAGAACGTTCGCGGAGGCACTTCGCCGTTCGACGGAGCGCCGTTCTACGGAGCACCGTTCTACAGAGTGACGCTCGGCGGTCCAGGCGACGCTGGACTCATAGCGGTGGCACGCGAGTCCGCGATCCCCGACGATGTAGGGGTGCTCACAGAAAAGTCGAAAGACGACTCGTTGTCTCGCGAAAAGGCAGCGACGATCCTCGCCGTGGGCGTGCCCGTGACCGCGGACCTAGAGGCCAGGTACGGCGACAGCCCCGATGATGGCGCCCGCACCGTTGCCCTGGCCGCAGCGCTGAGCGTGGTGGAACGCAACCTCGAGGACGCTAACAGGAGCGGGTTGTTCGGGATCGATGAGGCAGTCGACCGACTCGCGGCGGCCAGGGCCGCGGCGCCTAGCCGCACCTTCGTGCTGAACGCCTGAACCGACACCTACTTTGGCCACATGAACGGTGATCCATTTGATGAGACGATCGAGCGCGCAGCCCGATACACCTAAGCAGGAGCCGACTGCATCTTCGTGCCAGGCGCGGTCGAGGCCGACACGATTCGCAGGCCCGCCGCGGCCATCCCCGCCCCGCTCAACATCGTGGCAGTACTCTCGAACGTGATCGATGCGCCCACGCTCTTCTCGCTGGGCGTCAAGCGGGTGAGAGTGGGCGGCGGTTTGGCGCGTGCCGCGCTCGGCCTGCTGGACAGGGCTGGCAGGGAGCTGCTTGAATCCGGCACCGTCGGATTCCTCGACGGAGCCATCCCTTACGCCGAGGTGCAGCGCCTCTTCGACTCCTGACGGCGGCGCTTGGTGACGCCGCGTTCGAGTCGCCGGGTTCGAGGCACCGCCAATCTAGGTCATCGGCCCTCTTCTACGACGAAGCAGCGAGTGCCCCAGCGAACACCTGCCATGCGAGAACCGTCTTGGCGACCAGGCTCAGCACAATGTACACGCGCTCGCCGCGCAAGTAGTCGGCCCATTTACCCTTGGCGCGGTACTGCTTCCATTGCACGATCGCGAAGCCATTAAACAGCACAAACAGCGAGATGACGATGCCGTAGACGAATCCAGGGACGGCCGTCTCCGCGGGGCTCTTGGGTGCGATCAGGTTGAAGAGGATCACGAGCCACGGCACCGAGCCGACGATGCTTCCAAAGATGAACGGCAATAGGTCGCCGTCGCCAGGTGTCGTGTACTTTTCCTGCAGCCAGCCAAACAGGATCATGCTGGCATTGATCATGAACAGGGCTGCGAGTGCCACAAAGCTGTCGATGCCGTTGAGCTGCAGGATCACCACGATCATGATCGACGAGGAGAGCGAGTATTCCACCCACCTGAACGTGTTGTGGTTCTTGCGTAGCCCGGCGATGTAGCGCGGGAAGACCGCGGGTGAGATCACCAGGAAGTGGAAGAACGCCGACAGCGCGAGGAACGCGGCGACCGCATACCCGATGTTGATGTTGAACAAGGGGACGGGGCCTGAGAACGAGCCAGTCCCAGGCGCGTCGGTCAGGTAGGTGGCGGTCACTGGCAGCGAGACGTCGTTCGCGAGTAGCAGGATCGCCACCATTGACGCGAGGTGAAGCAGGCCGGCTATCAGATTGAATGGTCGGAGCTTGGCTAGGGCGGTATCCACGACATCTCCTCGACGTTCGGCGGTGAACGGACGTTCTGACGATCCTTAACAGCAAGGAACGTCGCCGGATTCCCGATGCCAGACGCTGGGCTAAGCCGTCGCGTCAACCCCGGCTTCGGGTAGGGGCCGCTGCGCCAAACGGGGAGCCAGCACCTGGATGACCACACCGGCGCCAATGAGTACGGCGGCGGTCGTCTCCACGAGCCACCTCACCTGTGCGTCCACCTGCATCACCCACTTCGTCGTCTCGAAGTTGTCGGGCCCGATTGCGCGGTTGAGCAGGTCGATGATCTCGGAGTCGAAGCGAGCCAGCAGGAGCGCGGCAAAGAACAAGATGGTGGCCCAAATGAAGCAATTGCGTGCGGCGGCGTTCACGGCTTCCCTCTCGTAGATGGGCGCTGGCGCGCCCAATGCTTACACACTACAAACGAAAGGGGCCACGCGCATGGCGACCTGGCCCTTTCTTGCCACGCCGAGGTGCCGTAGCGTCGGGATCATGACCCTTCGCCCGTTCCGCATGATCGACGTGTTCCCTTCCAGCACGCCGCATTCAGGCAATCCCCTCGCGGTGGTGCTCGACGCAGAGGGCCTCACCACGGCACAGATGGCCGCTTTCGCGGCGTGGACCAACCTCTCTGAGTGCACGTTCGCGCTCGCGCCCACTGACCCGCGGGCCGACTACCGTGTGCGCATCTTCTCGCTCACCACGGAGCTACTTTTCGCTGGTCACCCCACGTTGGGCACGGCGCGCGCGTGGCTGGACGCCGGGGGAGTGCCGCGCACGCCCGGCCGGGTGGTGCAGGAATGCGGCGTGGGCCTGGTGCCGGTTCGCATCGGGGGGTCTCTGGACGGCGCTGAATTTGTAGTGAGTGCCGAGCCGACGCTCGCGTTCGCGGCCCCTCCGCTGATCCGATCGGGCCCAGTCGAGCCTGCCGACCTCGACGTGGTGCTGTCCGTGCTTGGCGTGAGCGCGGCCGCCGTGGTTGAGGCTGCGTGGATAGACAACGGCCCCGGTTGGGTGGGCGTGCTCCTGGCCGATGCCGACGCCGTGTTGGCTTTGGAGCCCAACCTGGCCGCGCGGTCGGGGCGGGTCGGTTCAGAGCAGTGGAGCATCGGGGCGGTGGGCCTGTACGGGCCCCGCTTTGACGAGCACAGCGGCGATGCCGCGCTCGAGATCCGCGGCTTCTTCAACGACGGAGGGGGACCGTTGCGGGAGGACCCCGTGACAGGAAGCCTGAACGCGTCGGTCGCGCAGTGGCTGACCGGCGCGGGTCGGGTGACGGCTCCTTATGTGGCGCGACAGGGTGCGCGGGTAGGCCGCGACGGGCGAGTGCACGTGAGCGAGGCCGAGGGTGAGTTCTGGATCGGTGGCCGGGCCGTCGTGACGGCGCGCGGCGGCGTGGAGGTCTAGACGGGCGGGGGTTTAGAAGGCGCGGGGGCCTAGATGGCGTCCTTGGTGGCTGCGGTCCACGGCCCCACCCAAGCCGGTACGTCGAGGCTGTCGGGGAAGCCGCCCAGGAACTCGCCCATTTCGTCGTGCTCCACGTTGCCGCCGCCGCGCTTCAGGAATCGCACACGCACCATGGCGTGGGCACACACCGCGCCCTCGCTGCGGAACACCTGCTGCACGTAGAACCAGCGCTGGTCCATGCCGAGCACGCGGCTTTCCACTTCGAAGCGCTGGCCCAGCTTGAGCGACTTGCGGTATGTGATCGTCTGCCCGGCCACCACGGGGTACCAGCCCTGGCGCCTGAACTTGTCCCACCAGTCGGCCCGCATCATCAGGTCGATGCGCGCCAGATCCATGATCGCCAGGTACCTTGAGTTGTTGACGTGGCCCAGCAGGTCCAGGTCGCTTAGCGTCACGCGGAACGGCGTGATGGCGGTGTCCCACATCTCGAGGCGACTGCGGCGCCGCGACAGCAGGCGGAACAAGATCAGGCGTAGGTACAGGTTCATATGTAGTGAACTACCTCAATAAGTGCGGCCGACGGCGAGTTTGCCAGCATCGACGTGAACACCCAAATGCTACGCCAGGGTGGTCTCAGCCGAGGGTCACCACGACGGCGACCTCTGCGCCCTTGGGCTGAACGGGAATCGGCGCCGAAGCATCGATCGCGTGGCCGTCAAGAGTCATGGACACCACACCCTTGGACACGTGGCCGGGGTTGCGCACCTCGATGTTGTAGACGGCACCGCGCCACTCGCGGCGCACACCAAAGCCGTCCCAGTCCTTCGGAATGGACGGGTCCACCACGAGGCCGTCAAACGCCAGGCGAATGCCCAGAATGTACTTGGTCACTGCGGTGTACATCCAGCCGGCCGTACCGGTCAGCCAAGGGTTTTGTGCCTTTCCAAACCATTCGTGGTCGCGCCCGTACAGGAACTGCACGTAGGTGTACGGCTCGGCACCGCGTACCTCGATGTTGTCGTTGTGGTTGTACGGCAGCATCTTG
>JAYTGI010000268.1:0-4455 GCA_043733605.1 Demequina sp.
GGCGCGCTACCTGAATCCGCCAAGGCGAGCGCCTTCAACGGCCAATGCGCGGGCGACAACCTCAACCCCCAGCTCAGCTGGGCGGGAGCACCTCAGGGCACCGTCGCGTACGCGATCACCGCGATCGACGTCAGTGCAGACAGCTTTGTCCACTGGGCCAAAGCCGACATCCCCGCCACGACAAACGAGGTTCCCTCAGGAGGCGCAGATGCCCTTGCCGGGGTCGGCGGCCAGACGGGCAACTCGAGCGGAACCTACTTCGGTCCGTGCCCTCCAAGCCCCAACCACCGCTACGTCTTCACGGTGTATGCGCTCGACGCGACGCTGAGTCTCGATGTGAACTTCGGCATCGGGGATCTGAGCAAAGCACTGAAGCAGCACACGCTCGCCGAGGCGAGCATCACGGGGCTGGCGAGCAAGACGCCCTAACCCGTCGTGGTGCGCCTACTGGCCGAAGGGAGCGTCGGCCGGGCGCAGCGTCGCGAATCCCGACCTGATCGCGGCGTCGAGCGCGAAGGCTCCCAAGCTCGTGGACGGCCCCCCAACACGGCCCGCCTGGATTGCCGCGACGAGATCGCCAAGAACGACCCAGCGGCCCTCCATCTCGAGCTCCTCCGCCTCGCGCTCAAAGCGCTCACCCTCGGGCACCTCCGTGAGATCCCTCGCGAGGAAGATGCGGATGCGCTCGCTCATGCCGCCAGGCGTCGTGAAGAAATCGGCGAGAGTGTGCCAGGTTGCCGCACGCAGATCCGCCTCTTCCCAAAGCTCACGCTTCGCGGCCTCGAGCGCGGGCTCTCGGGCTACGTCTAGCAGCCCGGCTGGCGGTTCCCATAGCTCGCGTCCGACGGGGTGGCGGTACTGGCGCACCAGGTATACCTCGCCGCGCTCGTTGAGCGCCATAATCGCGACCGCTCCCGAATGGCGCACGTAGTCGCGGTGAACCACTCCGCCAGCGCCCAGGTCCACCTCGTCGGTCACGACGTCCCACACCCTGCCCGTGAACTGCAGGGCCTGCGACAAGACCGGGCGCGGGGCGACGACGTCGGCCAAGGTGCCGTCATTCAAAGAATCATTGGCAGACACGGCATCGCCTGCAAAGTCCGTCACGCGAGCGAGGCCGATGAAGCTGCCGCCGCGGTCGCGGCTCCCTCATCGGTTGCGGACTGAGCGGCCTCGGCCGTGTCACGCTGACGTTCGATCGCCGCGCCAATCAGCCCCGCAAACAGCGGGTGCGCCTTGGTGGGCCGCGACTGGAACTCCGGGTGAGCCTGAGTGGCCACATAGTACGGGTGTGCCTCGCGCGGTAGTTCGATGAACTCGACGAGCTGCCTGTCGGGAGACTCGCCGGACACCACCAAACCGGCGGCCTCGAGACGCGCCCTGTACGCGTTGTTGAACTCGTAGCGGTGGCGATGACGCTCGCCCACCATCGTGGCTCCGTACGTCTCCGCCACCACGGATCCGGGCTGCAAGACGGCCTGATAGGAGCCAAGACGCATCGTGCCACCCATGTTGCCGTTGCCGTCGACGATCTCGAGCTGCTCTTCCATCGTGGCGACTACCGGGTGTGGGGTCTCCGGATCGAACTCCGAACTGGAAGCCCCTGCCAGGCCAAGGATGGTTCTCGCGTACTCCATGACCATGACCTGCAGGCCGAGGCAAATGCCGAGCGTCGGCACCTTGTTCTCGCGCGCCCACCTGGCCGCGCCGATCTTTCCGTCCACGCCACGCACGCCAAAGCCACCTGGAATCAGCACCGCGTCGACGCCGCCGAGAGCCCGTTTGGCGCCCTCCTCGGTCTGGCATGTATCCGAAGCAACCCAACGGATGTTCACCTTAGCGTTGTGGTGGAAGCCACCGGCGCGAAGCGCCTCGCTCACGGAAAGGTAGGCGTCGGGCAGGTCGACATACTTGCCGACGAGCGCGACCTCGACCTGCTCCGCCGGGTGGTGCACGCGACGCAACACGTCGTCCCAGGCACCCCACTGCACGTCGCGGAACGGCAGGTCGAGCCTGCGCACCACATACGCATCGAGGCCCTCGGAGTGCAGCACCTTGGGGATGTCGTAAATGCTCGGAGCGTCCACGGCGTTGACGACGGCCTCGACGTCAACGTCGCACATGAGAGCGATCTTGTTCTTGAGCGCCGCAGGCACCGTACGGTCGGAGCGGAGCACAATCGCATCGGGCTGGATGCCGATGCTGCGCAGCGCAGCGACCGAGTGCTGGGTGGGCTTGGTCTTGAGTTCGCCGGAGGGGCCGATGTAGGGCACGAGCGAGATGTGCAAAAAGAAGACGTGATCGCGGCCAAGTTCGTGGCGCACCTGCCGGGCGGCCTCGAGGAAGGGCTGAGACTCGATATCACCCACGGTGCCGCCCACTTCGGTGATGATCACGTCGACGTCGGGGCCCGCTTGGGCACGCATGCGGCGCTTGATCTCGTCGGTGATGTGCGGGATGACCTGGACGGTGTCACCCAAGTACTCGCCGCGGCGCTCCTTGGCGATCACTTGCGAGTACACCTGACCCGTGGTGACGTTCGACGTGGCCGAAAGCTTGACGTCGAGGAAGCGCTCGTAGTGGCCGATGTCGAGGTCAGTTTCCGCACCGTCCTCGGTCACAAAGACCTCGCCGTGCTGGAATGGATTCATCGTGCCAGGGTCCACGTTGAGATAAGGATCCAGCTTTTGCATCGTGACGCGGATGCCGCGCGATCTGAGGAGGCGACCGAGGCTCGAAGCCGTCAGGCCCTTCCCGAGGGACGAAACGACGCCACCTGTAACAAAGATGTGCCGGGTGACATGGTCCGCACGGGACTCAAAACGAGATCTCTCCACGGGCTTCGAGAGTATCACCCATTTTGCCCCTCCGGGCCAGGTGGCGCGCTACGGAACCGCAACGATGTCGAGCCCTGAGACCGTTCCATACGTGCCCGCGCCGCCCGCATCTTGCTCCTTGAGCGCCATGACGATCTGCGCGGCGGCCAGCTGTGGATCGGACAACACCACAACGCTCGGGCGTGTCGACGCCTGCGTGTCGGCTCCGGCCGCGATCGCATCGCTCGCCGTCTCCGGAATGGCGCCCGGCGTCGTTCCGCCCGAGGTGACGGCGCCTCGTGCCACGACAATCTCGGTCGCGCCGAGGTATTGCTCCCATACCGCCGCTGTGGCGTCGATGGCTGCGCCAGCGCCCTTGGGGCCCTCCCCTGTGACGATGACGAGGGCCTCAATTGCCTCCGCCGTCGGGTGATCAAGAGTCAGGATCTTGGCGCGCGCGAGGACCTCGAGCAGCACCTCTTGACGAGAGGCCCCCTCGGTCGCCGGGTCGACGCTTGCGCGGTCCGCTCCGGCGCCAGGTCCTGTCGCACCGCGAGGAAGCGCGCCAGGCACGATCGCTTGCACGATCGCGTGTTGAAGCACATCGGTAGCGCCAAGCCCGTCAATGCCCACGACGGACGCGGACATCTGAGTGGCCAATTCTCCCCTGAAGGATGACTTCGTGGGGTCCCACCAGTCCGCACCCAAGCGACCCGTAGCCTCCACCGTGGCGCCGCCCTGTTCGAGAGCGGCGGTGACCTGGTCGACCGTCTCCGCAGGGGTACCGTCCGTGATGAGAAGCGCCACGCGGATTCCCTCCACTCGGCCCGCGACGGCGGCATCGGCAAACGCGGCTACCCACGCATCCCTCGTGGCGAGTTCGGCCACCAATTGGACATCTTGAGCGTTGGGCGTCGCGGCCGCGTCGGCTGTCTGCTGGCTCCTGGGCGCTGCGAGTCCAACGACAATGCCAACCCCGAGCGCCGTCGCTACGAGAGCGCCAGTGACGATCCTGTCGCTCATGAGCCACCCACCAGCCGCTCCATGGCGTCTCTGACGGCGGGATGCAGGCTCAGCGCGCCAGCCACGGATACCGCTGCAAGGATGACCAACAGCCACCTCTGCAGCCGAGACCAAGGCGAACGGTGCAAGCGCGCAAGCATGCGGCCATCGATCCACGCGGGGCCGGCGGCCAGCCGCGCCAATACCGACGAGGCGCCGCGGTGCGAATCAATGAGGTCCGAAAGCGAGGACTCAATTCCCACCGTCGCGATCATGCGTGCGCCGGCAGACGCCGCAATCGCCACAGCAAGATCCTCGGACGACAGCCTCGACTCGCTCGCGACGTGACGCACGCCAAGAGAGCCCAAGCGGGTCGCCGCGACAGCCAGGGACTCACCGTGGACAACCACTTCCTTGGCTCCTGCGAGGACTTCGTCCGACACGCCGTCGAGTGGACCGACGATCACGTCGATGCGGTGATTCTCCGCGACGGCATCGGCCGCGTCTCCGGTCACAATGACAACGAGGTCGAGGTCTCGAATAGCGCGCTTCAGCGTCCCCAACTGCAACCGGAATCCTGGACCCGCAGTCACCACGAGCGCATCCTTGTTGCTCAGGTCCAAATCAAGGTTGGGCA
>JAYTGI010000269.1:0-4441 GCA_043733605.1 Demequina sp.
GATCCGCCCGAGATGATGCCGAGCACCGCGCCGCCCGCCGCGCCGTGCCCTTCCGCCTTGGCGAACGCGACGGTGGAGATATCGAGCGCACCGAACATCGAGCCAAGGCCGATCGCGACGAAAGCCGTGGCGATCACGCCTGCCGGCACGCGCAAACCGAGACCCTGCCCGCCCACCGCCCGCACGGGGGGCTCGGTGGTGCGCTCGCGGAGTAGCAAGGTGAGCCCGATGACGTTCGCAGTCACGGCCACCACCAGGCCAGACGCGGGGTGCACCGCGTACGCCATGGCCGTCGCGAGAGCGGGTCCTGCGACAAAGAGCACCTCGTCGAAGGCGCCCTCGAGGGAGAACGCGGTGTGGATTTGATCATCGGAGTCGAGGATGTGTGACCAGCGCGCGCGCGTGAGAGAACCGAGCGGACCCGAGACGGACGAGATCCCCGCTCCGAGCCACAACAGCCACTCGGGGCCGCGCATCATCGCGGTGACGACGAGAAGCGCGATGCCCGCCACAAAGAGCACGGCCAAAGGGATCATGGCGCGCTGACCCTTGCGGTCGATGAGCCTCGCCGTCGGCAGCGTCTGCAGTGCCCATACGGCCACACCGACGGCCGCAACGCGCCCCGCGATCTCCCATTTGCCGTATTGGATCTGCACCATGAGCGTGGTGGAAATGCCGACGGTCGACATCGGCAGGCGTGCGAGAAGCCCTGCGAACGCGAACTGGCGCGCGCCTGGGCGGCTGAGGAGCGCGCGGTAACTGGTGGAAGGCACGGGGGACATGATCTCACCCGCAGGGCCGCTCGCCCTAGGTGGCCGGTGGCGAGTCACCTTGCGAGTCGGTGAGGCCTTGTTCGTTCTCAGGGTCGTCTGGCGCGGTGTCTGCGGTCTCCCCAATCGGAGGCAGGTCATTGAGTTTCTGCTTGCGCTTGTCTTGCCAAATGAGCAGCGCCGCGCCGCCAACGATGACCACAGCGATCGCGCCGATGCCAAGCCACCGCAGAAGCGGTCCCCAGGCGATCCCCGGCGTTGCCTGAGCCTTGATGACGATCGAGTCGGGCGTGAGGAGGTCCTCGAGGCCAAGGACCACCTTTTTGCCGTCGACCTGACCCGCGGTCGCTGACTTCACCGGACCTGGAAACTCCATCGTGATCGAGAAGTCGATTGAGTTCGAAAGCAGGCCAATTGAACTGCCTCCACGCACTTGAGAGAGGTCTCTCGCTGGGTCGGCGGGAACGGTCACGATGTACATGTCGCCTTCGCGCGCCACTGTCATCGGCGTTCCTAGGCCGTTCGCGATGGCTTTTGATCCTTCAGTTGCAGCGGCATTGAACTCGTCAAAGGTCAGGTCGCGCGCCACGATGTGCACGCCCTTGCGGTCACCCTCGGTGTAGTCCTCGATCGTGACCTTCTTGGGGTCAACGCCCGGAAAAGCGTCTGCACTTGCGCTCTTGAGGGAGGCTGCCGTGAGGTTGCTCGGGTCGATTCCCACTTGTTTGGCAGCGTCGGCAGTCAGCGCCAAGGTCAGGTCTTGAGTGACCGTGTTGTCAGGGCTGAAAGTGTCTACCGCCGTGAACCGCACGCAGCCTGCGAGCGCGAGGACCGCGATCGCGGTCACCCCAATCCGAGCTGCGTGGCGCATCACTCGGCGCCGTCGCCGTCTGCGGGGAGAGCGACCTTGGGCTTGGCCGCACGGGGCGCTCGCTGCTTGGGGGCGGCGGGCGGTGCGGGGGGTGCCGGTGGTGCAAGCAACTCGGCGGGCGGTGCGGGGGGTGCCGGTGGTGCAAGCAACTCGGCGGTGGTCGGAGCGGGAGGAGCAAGCTGCTCGGCGACGGGAGGCGCAGGCGGCGCGGGAGGCGCATCGGCCACTGCGGGTGCCGCCGTGACCTCCCCATCGGCCGGTGCCGGGTTGAAGGGGGCGGGCTCGAAGGGAACGGCATCGGCGTGCGCGGCGGGATCGCGACGACGACGAAGCAGGATCACAGCGACGGCGGCGCCAACGAGCATGACGAGCGCGATACCTCCGCCGACCAGGAGCCAGGCAGGGACGCCAAGACCGGATCCAGGACCAGTGGCGTTGCCCGTGGCGTGGATCGGATCAGTCATGGTGAACAGGTCCCACGTGACGGTCCTGCCGTCGACGGTGCCGTTGCTATCGATAACTTTGCCGGGGAAGGTGATCGACACCTTCGATTCGGCGCCGGGAGGCATCTGGCTCTTCTCATCCTCCGTGACGGGCGCGGCGTCTCCGTCGACAGAGAAGACGTCTCCGTCGCGCGTCACGGTGAACAACGATGCGAGATCGCCGAGGTCTGTGATAGCAACTGTGTCAAAGGTGTAGCTCTTGCCTACCCAGTCGCCGTCCGCGTAGTCCTTCGGAGCGAAGCTCGGCCCGAACGGTGACTCCCCGAAGAGTTGTGTGAGGGCCTCTTCGTCGTTGGCGACGCCCATTTGCTCGCCGACGCCCTTTTGCACGGCGACCACGATCGTTCCGGACGCGGTGTCGTCCTCAGAGAGCGTCATGTCTACGTTGTAGCGAATGCAGCCGCTCAGGGTGAGGGTGGCGAGAAGGGTGAGCACGGCGGCGTGGGCGAGGCGTTTCATGGCTCTCACCCTGCCACACGAAAGTGGCGACTGCTAGAACCGTCGACTGCTAGGACCGTCGGCGAGCGACTCTGCCGGTAAGCGCGTACGCGGCGGCACCCATCGCGATCACCGCGAACATCACATAGGCCATCGTGATGGCAGAGTCGCGGGTGGCGACGGCGGAACCCCTCGCATCAAGTGTCGCAGGTCCATCTGCGAGGTTCCACGTAACCGTCTTGCCTTCGATCGATCCGTTCGCCGATGCGACGGGGCCCGGGAAAGTGATCGCGACCGTGAGTTCCGCATCGGTCAGTTGCGAAACGTCACCGGTAAAGGCCCCCGCGTCGCCGCCCGTCGCCCCCGCGTCGCCGCTGACAGGGCTTTGAGTTGCCGTCGCGCTAGATGGCCCGGAGACCACGAACTCGTCTCCCACGCGAGTAATTCCCCACGCGGTCGCGGTGGGCGCGAAGGTCGCAATGGGCTCGTTCGAGAATCGCACGACGATGCCCACGTATCCGTCGCCGTGAAAATCCGCGACTTTGGCGCCTGCGAGCGCCTTGGCGGCGGGGTAGTCGGCCCAGATGTCTTCCGACATTGCGCGGTCGGATGTCCCATATTGCGTGCCGGTTCCCTCCTTGACGGCGACGATGAACTTGCCCGTCACGGTGTTGTCGGGGGACAAGGTGAGGTTGGCGTCGAAGCGCAAGCAACCGCTGAGGGCCACCACGATGCCGATGGCAAGGATGGCAAACTTCCAGCGGTTCATATCTGTGAGGGTGTCATGGCGGGTCCGCTTGGCAAGGAGCGACACGGCGTCGCCATCGGAGTGCCTCACCTTCGGGGCTCAGCCCTCGAGGGCCTCCGACACCACGTCCTTGGCGGCGGCCTGGACCTCCTCGAGGTGCGACTCCGAGATGAAGGACTCCGCGTAGATCTTGTAGACGTCCTCCGTGCCAGATGGGCGCGCGGCGAACCAGGCATCGTCCGTGGTGACCTTGAGCCCGCCGATCGACGCGCCGTTTCCTGGCGCCTCCGTGAGCTTCTCACGGATCGTCTGGCCAGCGAGCGCGGTGGCGGGCACGCGGTCGGCACTGAGTTTGCCCAGCGCGACCTTCTGATCCTTGGTTGCGGCGGCGTCGACGCGGGCGTACCAGCTCTCGCCCAACTCGTTGGTGAGCGAGCGGTGCAGGGCCGACGGTGAGGCGCCGGTCTTCGCCGTGATCTCGGACGCGAGGAGGGCCAAGATCAGCCCGTCCTTGTCCGTGGTCCACACGCGGCCGTCGCGCCGCAAGAACGACGCTCCCGCCGACTCCTCGCCCCCGAACGCGACCTCTCCGCTCAGCAGGCCAGGGACAAACCACTTGAAGCCAACGGGCACCTCGACCACGGTGCGACCCAGCTTCTTGCCGACGCGGTCGATGAGTGAGCTCGACACGAGGGTCTTGCCGATCTTGGCTGTCGGCGCCCACTCGGGGCGCGCGCCGCCGTAGAGGTAGGCGATCGCTGACGCAAGGTAGTGGTTGGGGTTCATCAGGCCGCCGTCGGGAGTGACGATTCCGTGGCGGTCGCTATCCGCGTCGTTCCCCGTCGCGATGTCGTACGGGGCGTTGGGGCCCTCCATGAGCGCGCGCAGGCTCGCCATCGCGTAGGGCGACGAGCAGTCCATGCGGATCTTGCCGTCCCAGTCGAGAGTCATGAAGGAGAAGGCGGGGTCCACCTTGGGGTTGACCACGGTGAGGTTGAGCTTGAACTCCTCGCCGATCGCGCCCCAATAGTCGACGGAGGCGCCACCCAAGGGATCGGCGCCGATGCGCACGTCGGCCTTGCGGATCGCATCCAGGTCGATGACGGATGGC
>JAYTGI010000270.1:0-4433 GCA_043733605.1 Demequina sp.
CGCGGTGTGGCAGGCGGCCGCCTTGGCCGTTCACAGGGACTTCTTGCTCGCCTCGCCGATGCAGGTGGCGCGCACCCTCGTCGCTCTGGTGCCGACGGGCGACTTCTGGGCCACGATCGGCTGGTCCCTTGGCCGCATCGCCTTGGGCTTCACGGGCGCAGCCGTCCTTGGCGCTGCGCTCGCAATCTCCGCGGCGGCGTGGCCCGTCGCGAGGGCGCTGTGGGAACCCGCGATCGCGGCGATCAGGTCCGCGCCCGTCGTGAGCTTCATCATCTTGTTGCTCTTGTGGACCGACAGTTCGCACTTGCCGATCTTCACGAGCCTGCTCATGGTGCTCCCTGTGATGTATGCCAACGTGCTGCAGGGGATCGCACAGCGCGACAAGGCGATGCTGGAGGCCGCCGCGGTGTTCCGCGTGCCGTTCCGGCGCCGACTCGTGGCGATCGACATCCCCGCCGCTCTGCCGTTCTTGGCCACTGCGTGCCGCGTGGGCGTTGGCCTCGCGTGGAAGAGCGGGGTCGCCGCCGAGGTCATTGGCGTCGCGACGGGGTCCATCGGCGAGCGGCTCTACGAGGCCAAGATCTTCCTGAGCTCGGCCGACCTGTTCGCGTGGACCATCGTGATCGTGGTGCTGAGCGTCGTGTGCGAGCGACTGCTGCTCAGGGCGTTGCGCTCAGTGCCCGGCGCCCCTGTGAGGGCAGCATGACACCACAACCCACCAGCCCACGCGCCACCACCGCAAGCCCGATCACGCTGCGCGCAGTCCGCAAGGGGTTTGGCGACCACCTGGTGATCGACGGGCTCGGCCTGGTTCTCGAACCTGGGAGCGTCACCGCGCTCACGGGGCCAAACGGCGTAGGCAAGACGACGGTGGCTCGACTGTTGCTCGGGCTCGAGTCGCCCGACGCGGGCACCGTCGAAGGCCTTCATGGGCTGCGCCGCTGCGCAGTCTTTCAAGAGGACAGGCTGTGCGGTCACCTCGACGCCGTCGCCAACGTCCGGCTCGTTCTCGAACGCGAGCGCCGCGACGGGGCGGAGCAAGAGCTCGCGCTGGTGGGGCTCGAGCGTGACGACGCTTCCAAGCCCGTCCGTGATTTGTCTGGCGGCCAGCGTCGGCGAGTGGCCATCGCGCGCGCGATGGCGGCGACCTCGGATCTGGTGGTGCTTGACGAGCCCTTCACGGGACTCGATGCGGAGACCAAGCCCGCAGTGATGGCCTACGTGCGCGAGCGGATCGCGGGGCGCACCACTGTGCTCATCACCCACGACCCCTCCGAGGTCGAGTTCTTCGGGGCGCGCATCGTGAGGCTGCGCCACGGGCCCGGGCTCGTCGTGTGAGAAAGCTGTTCCTAGAAGAGAACGTTCGTGTAAAGAATAGTTGACATGATGTCAAACCTGCCTTACCTTGGTGATGTCAAAGTTTCTTAACACGAAGGAGGGGCCGTGAACTTCCAGCTCAGGCACCAGGCTTGGGGGCTTGCCGCCTCCGCCGTCGGCTTCGTTACCTACTGGGCGGTCATCATCGTCCGGGCAGCGCGCGACGACGTGTCGTTCACCCACGTCGCGTGGCAGCACCCTCTGCTGTGGCTGCTTGGCGCTGGCGCGAGCATCTACTTCGTGATCTACGGCGCCTCCTACTGGAGTACCCGCGGCACGATCAGGACCGACGAGCGCGACGCGGAAATTGGGCGCAGGGCCGACGCCGCCGGCTCGGGCATCACCGCGCTTGGCGCGCTTGCCGCGATGGTCATGCTCGCCCTGGGCCTCGACGCCTTCTGGGTGGCTCACACAATCTTTGTCGCAAGCTTTCTAGGAACGCTCGCCTCCGTCGGAATGTCGATGTCGGCATACACGGAAGGTCTCGACTCGTGACACACGAACTGCGCGTGCCTGGCGACGACGATCCCAGCATCATGACCGCAGAGGAGCGCTCCGTCTGGGTGTACCTCGCGGTGGTCATCATCACGTCGACCGCCTACTTCGTGGTGGTGATCCCGCGCGCCGTCAGCCAGCCCATCGAAGACGTCTCGTGGATTACGCCGATGCTGTGGACGCTCGGTTTCTCGATTGTGGGCACCATCGTGGGTTCCATCGTGGGCGCCATCGGCGGCGCGATCGGGCTCGCGATACGCGGCATCGACCCCAAGGGGCAACTCGAGGGCGACATGCGCGACAAGGACATCAAGAGGCTGGGCGACCGCCGAGGAGCGATGATCTCGGGCGGAGCCATGTTCGGAGTGCTCGTGCTCGCGATGATCGGGGCAGATCTCTTCTGGATTGGCAACCTCGTGTTCCTCGCGGGGACCATCGGCGCTTTCGTCGAGACCATCACCAAAATCATCGCGTACCGCAGGGGCATGTGACATGCCTCCCAAGCCCACCAAAGTCACCAACCGGATTCGCGCCTTGCGGTTCGAATCCGGGGAGATGACTCAGGCCGACATGGCGGAGCGCCTGGGCGTCACTCGCCAGACGGTCATCGCCATCGAGCAAGGGAAGTACTCCCCTTCGCTCGAGATGGCCTTTGAGATCGCGAGGCTCTTCAACAGGCCCCTCGATGACGTATTCCACTACGCGAAGGGGGGCACTGAAGATCAGCCCTCCTAGCGAGCACTAGTACCCCACCAAGGCGCTCCACCAACCGCACACCCTCCGACCGGGCCGCAAGGCACGTCACCCCCTCTTCGCTCACCCAAAAACGGCGAGACACCCACGGATATCAGGGGAGGCATCGGGGGATTCCCCGATGCGACACCCCACCGGCCCCCGACATAGTGACAACACCACAGTCCCCACTTTCCAGGAGAACACTCATGAACGACACCATCCGAACGGCCCGCGCGGCAGGCGCTTGGTACCTCGGGCTCGCAATCACAGGAATGCTCGGCTTCCTCGTGTTGCGACCGCAAATGATTGACGCCGACGATTCGGCAGCCACGCTCGCCAACCTCACCGAACACGCCACCCAGGCGCACGTGCTGGTGATGCTCGAGATGGCCATCGTGGTCACCCAGGCGGTCGCGGCGATCTTCTTCTACAAGTTGTTCCGGCCGCTCAACCCGACGGCCGCCTACGCCACCGCGACGTTCGGCCTCGTCAACTCGGTGGCCATCATGGCCTCGGGCGCGTTCATGGCCACTGCCAACGCGGTTGCCTCCGACTCGAGCCTCGCACCCGGCGGGGATGCGGCAGGCACGGTGGGCCTTCTCTACGACCTCAGCGCGAGTTCGTGGGGCATGGGGAACCTGTTCTTTGGCCTTTGGCTCATTCCGATGGGCTGGGTGGCCGTGACGTCGGGTAGGTTCCCGCGCATGCTGGGTTGGGCACTCGTGGCAGGCGGCGTGGGCTACTTGCTGAGCGGCCTGCTCACGTACGGCCTGGCCGACGCCCCCTCCTGGCTGGTTGCAGGACTCGCGTTCCCCGCCACCGTCGGAGAGTTCTGGATGATCGGCTACCTACTGATCAAGGGCATCCGCAAGGCCGCGTAGCTCACCTGATCGCGGGCGCGCTCCGCCCTTCCGACCCCACCCCACACCCCCACCACCCCACCACCCCACCACCCCACCACTATCGAGCGCACCCAAAAGCAGGCGCTCGCATCCCAGAAATCAACCCTTCGAAAGGCAGAACCATGAAGCTCGGATTGACAGGGCGCCTCGCGCGCAGAGCGGCCGCGAGGCCGTGGCTCACCATCTCCGTGTGGCTGGTGATTCTCGCTGCCGGCGGCGCCGCAGCAGGATCCATCAGTAGCTACGTGTCTCCCGTGCAGACCAATCTGGTCACGACCGACGCGGATCGCGAGGCCACACTTGAGCAGCAGTTCCGCGTCGGTTCGGCAGACGGCGAGCGGTTCGCGGAGCAACTGATCGTCTCTTCCGATACGCAACCGGCCGGTTCGGCAGGGTTCGAGGCCGTCCTCGCCAAGGCCGTCGCGGCATTGCGCTCCATCGATGGGGTGAGTGCCGTCTCAGCCACCGACGCGCTGATTGCGCCCAACAGGCACGCAGCAATCCTGGACTTCACCGTGGTCGCAGACAACGCAACGATTCTGGAGGCAATGGACGCCGTCGCGGCCTCGAGTAGCGGGGACGTGGACGCCTTCATGTCGGGGCCTCAATCCACTCAACTTGCGCTCAATCAGCTCGCTACTTCCGACCTTGCCAGGGGCGAGGGGATCGGCGTCGCGATCGCTCTCGTGGTGCTTGTCTTCGTGTTCGGAGCCGTCGTCGCCGCGGGGCTACCTATCTTGGTGGCGATCGGATCGATAGTGATCGCCACGGGCATCGGCGCGATTGCGGCCCGCGTCATCTCTTCCTCGGGCACCCAGGTCTCGGACAGTCTCACGATTTTTGTGGGGATGATGGGCCTGGCCCTCGGTATCGACTATTCGCTGCTCACGGTTCAACGCTTCAGGGAAGAACTCGCCAACGGGC
>JAYTGI010000271.1:0-4423 GCA_043733605.1 Demequina sp.
GGATAGGACACGTCCTCGCAGCGGACAACATCGGCACCCCACCGCTGAATATCGGCATCGCGGCCGTCGCCGGCGCCGTTCTCGTTCTACTGGGGACTGTGCTAGCCACCCGCGACGCTACCTACAACCGCCACGAGTTTCCCGGTGCCCTCGCAAGTTGGGCACGATCCTGGCGTTGCAACCGGTGCGGGACAGTATTCGAGGTCTAGCACCGGCCTCCGGCCGGCGCCGACGATCAGCTTCGCCCCGTCGTCGGTCGTGATCCCGGCGCAGTCGCCGCGCCAAGCGCCGCACCCCGATCGCGGCGCAGCCGTTGGCGACTCGAAGCCGCAGCGCTGGCGGGTAGTGAGCTCTCGCCGAAGGCGGGCGGCTAATATTCCGCTACCTCAGGGCAGTCACCGGAGGCGATCACGTAGAGGAACCGCGGTGGGCGCGAGTAGGAGCTCTCGCCGAAGGCGGGAGGGAAACGCCCCTGCAGCCGTACCGAGCAACGCCGGGGTCGCTGACGAGACGCGATCGCGGCGCGGGCGTGATGATGGCGCCTGGCGACGAAGGAGCGACTACCACCGGTATGCTCCCCTGATGGACGACGAGATCCAATGGCTAGTACCACCCATCTCCGCACCCCTTTCGGGCGCTGAACACTTTGTTGGGATGGAAGAAACCACCGTCCGGGACTTTTGGCAGTTCGCGCTTGGAGACCTGAGGATGAACAACGCACGTGGGTATCTCGCCGAATTCATTGTGGGCAAGGCGCTTGGCATCGAGAATCTGACGCGCGTGGAGTGGAACTCCTACGACCTAATCTTCGGCGACATCACGATCGAGATCAAGTCGTCGGCCTTCCTGCAATCGTGGGACCAGAAGAAGGTGAGCGCGCTGCAGTTCTCAGGCCTGCAGGGCACTCAGTATCACCCTCGCGCACCGGGTAATGGCGAAGACCCGCTCGGTAAGCGGTTCAATGCGATGGTCTACGTCTTCTGCGCACACACACAGACCGAGCATGAGACGTATGACCAGCTGGACATCTCACAGTGGGAGTTCTACGTTGTCTCCCGGAGCGCCTTGGCCGAAACCGGCCAGCAAAGTCTTGGGATCAATCGAGTTCGCCAACTCGCGAACGGTCCGACGGCGTGGGCGGACCTTGCCTCTGCGATCACCACCGCGGCAACCAGGCAGCAAAGGGAGGACGACGCCCAGTGGTGGAGCAGAGAAAGCTAGATGGCAGAGATTGGCCCCGAGAGGGGCGCTGTCTAGACCTCGACTCAGTACTCGTCATCAGTGAAGCGTGTTGGCGTCCAGATCGCGCGGGGCGGCAACACAGCGAATCCCCGTCGGACTGTCTTCGAAGTTCGTGGAGCTTGCGGGTCTCCTGAAAGCGGCGCGTTCTCAGGCGCGGAGTACGACCAGGTGAAGCTCCTAGGGAGCTTGATCGGTGGAAGGACCTCGTCGGCCGCGAGCTCTGCTGTTGCGCCCCGAGAAAGCCCCGACAGTCCATGCACCTACCGGGTAGCGCCCTCACAGGCTGCTGGAGTCGGCGCCGGCGTTCCACCGTTCGAATCTTGGCCGGATGGGTCCTGCGGAGTGGGGATTGCCCTGGTTCCTGGATACGAAATCCAACCAGAGTTATCCGTGAGATGAAACCAAATGTTGCTGTTCCATGGTGGGTAATTCGAAGGCTGGGCCGATTCAGTTTGAACCCATCCGTTCACGTATACGAGCTTGTTCCCCGCCACAGCACCGAGCTGTCTTGCTTCGCGATTCGGGGCGACACGAATCGCAGCACCGTAGGGCGCCCACCGGTTTTGGCCGTAGACAAAGTACGAAGTGCAACCACCCGACAAGCCCACGATGTTCTTAGTCGCCACTGCTTCGCTCGGCACGGCCAGAGCGGAGACGGCTGGTGCAGCAAGCGCAATGAGCATGAAGACGCCAACCCAGAACCTATGCTGGCGAGGCGTACGGGTCAACGCGAGCCGCTGTTCACGTAGCGTGACACCGAGTGTGATAACCGCAGCGACGAGGCTTGTCAACAAGGTCCACATATTGCTCACCCCTGCTATAGCGAGCACTAAAGACTCGGCGCCGAGAAGGACTCCGAGGATGATCAGAGGCGCCCAAATCCAAGCGCCCTTCGAGCGAACGGGATCGCCGTGAGGCTGGGCGCTCAACGTCATGCGGTGCTCCTTTCGTGTATCACGGTAGCGGCATGCAGGGCTAGGTTCAGGCGAAGTTCGGTCTGATTCGCCCTGAGTTGAGTTCCGTCTTCTGATCAAGGATGGAACTGATGGCTAGATATACGACAGAGATGCGGGAGCGGGCATTGCGCTCATGGTGAGTTCCCTTCTAATTGTGCGCGCCGCGTAGTGAGACGACTAGGCGGAAGCGCGAATGATGTGGGGCACGGCCCGCTGGATAAGCGCGGTCGGCCATTCCGAGGCGACCATCCGCTCGGTGAGCATCTCCGCGAGCGGAGCGAACAGCGTGGGGTCTTCGATAAGGGAATCCCGGTTGAACCAAGTCGCAAGCTCGCCGACGAAGGCTGCCGCTGACGCGAGCTCAGTCCCGGGTGGCATCTCCCGCACTTCGCGAAGGCCGGCTCGGAGGAGAACGCCGGCTGCCTTCCGCCGCTCGAACCTTTGCGCCTGTGCTTCGCGGAAGGCCAGAACACGCGCACGGTTCTCGGTCGCCTCGGCCGCCAGTTGCATTTCGCGCTCCTCTTTGTAAAAGATCGCCAGCGAAAGATCGGCAATGACGTCGAGGCCAAGTTCGAGATCGATGCCCCCTTCGAGAGCACCAGGCAGCTGAGCGTGCAGCTCTCGCGTTAGCTTCCGTACCGTGACTGGCCCGAGCCCGAGGCCAACGCTTCTCGGCTGGCCGCTCATCGAGCGAACAAGTGTCAGCCACGTCCGGCCGGAGTCAAGGTACCCCAGCCCGTAGTGCCACGCCGGGTGGGACGCAACCGAGATCGCCAGGGCGAGTGAATCCTGGCGGTAGTTCTTCTCGACCAAGGCCGCGATCGTCGCCTCATGAAGGGTCGCCCATGCACCCGTCTCCTCGTCGAGCTTGGTCAACCGGAAGAAGAGACCTCCGCTTCGCCCCCCCACGCGCCGGATCCATTTCAGTTTGAATTCCATCGCGCGCAGCAACCGGCCGGCAGCGAGCGGCTGAAGGTTCATCTGGGTGCCGAGCCATGCAGACGTGCATAAGAGCTTCGACTCGTTGCGTGCGACCATCTGATCCACCATCACCGCGAGCGCGATGCGCGCGCTGGCTTCCGTGCGGGAGCTCACGACGCCACCCGGTATCTCCGCGACAACCCGGCCGACCAACCGCCGCGCCGCCGATAGAGAGGGAGCGCGGTCGTGGAGGTGCTCGCGAGCGATAGCGACGAGCGAACTCCAAGCGGGTTGTGAGCTGACGAGCGCAAGAACTTCCGGGTCGGCGTGCACACGACACCAGCCGCGAATGGCAAATGCAGACACCTTCGACCCGAGGCCGCGAACCAGAACACGGAGCAGTGTCGATCGAGCATCGGGGGAACCGTGACGCGAACGGAGCTGCGGCAGAAGCAGAGGCGAAAGGTCGACGCGCGATGGTGACAGCGAGACGACTTCGAAGGGGAAGATGACGGACACGACAGGTGGCTCCAATTAATAGAGATATAACCCTGATTGCCGCTAGGCGGAGCCGGCTCGGTCAATCAGGAGGTGTTTATCTCTATGTATGCGGCGATCACTCGAATCCGCATACCCGCTCCGCCTTCGGCTCCGCGAGTGCAACTCCTCGCCTCTCAATCCCAGCGAGACGACCGCAACGAACCGCCTGCATCTTGCACCCGAGGAGCGGTCGAAACGGCACGAACGGGCGCGGCATGGAACGGCTGCGTGGCGACGACGGCAAGTGGATATCGGAACGAAGCGCGGTGGCGTTATGGGGCGCTTCCGGAGTCGAAAACGGAGCGGGTGTGTTGCGAGTCTTCTCGGGTGATGACGAGGCCGGGTTTGTGCGTCGCGTTGGTTGACGATGAGCCGTCAGATGGTTGTCGTCGTCGGCGGCGTCATCGTGACGAGCAACGATGGGGGCGGACGAAGAATCGGGCCGAGATCGTCGCGTTGACCCTGGCCGGGCTGGTCGGCACTGTGACGGTGACCGCCGCATCCTCAACACGAGGTGGCCCCTTCCCTGGCCGGGTGTGGTGGTCAAGAGTTGCTGGCATGACTTGGTGGCATCAGAACGGAGCTGGACGCGATGATCGTAATTAGCTCGCCGGAGCGGGCCGAGGCACTGCTCGACGCGGGGCAGTTGGGCTGTCCCGGCTGCGCCAGGACGTTACGCCCGCGCGGGTATAGGCGCATCCGCACGGTGCGCAGCCTTGGTCAAGCACTGGTTACGGTGCGACCCCGCCGCGCCCGGTGCTTCT
>JAYTGI010000272.1:0-4416 GCA_043733605.1 Demequina sp.
AGGCCCGCGGCGCTCAGAATCCCGGTCGCCACGTCCACCGTGTCTCCCGCGACGGGGGGAACCGTCGTGTAGGCGCCGGGGCCCTGAGTGTTGTACCACCACGCGCCGAGCCCAAGGGTGAGCAAGACAGCGGTCGCCACGGCAACAACCCACAATGTCCACCGCGGACGGTAATGCATCGGCTCAACGGCGTCAGGGTCGTCGAAGATTTCAGCCTCTACTGCGGCGAAGAGTGGCTGGTTGAGGCCGATGGGGAGCGCAATCGTCGAGCCCGTAGGCATGGGGTCGAACACGGTGGTGGCATCTGGATCGATATCGTCGACGACGCGATGGGTACCAGAGGGCGGATCAGCCTTCCTATCAAGCGTCGGCTCGTCGATCATCGCTCGTGTCTGCCTGACCATTGCGAGCGCGGCTGTGGCGTTCGCCGGGCGGCCGGACGCCTCCCGCGAGGCGAGAGCGAGAACTAAGAGATCGATCTCCGCGGGCAGCCAGGGAGCATACGTCGACGGCGGGGGCACGTCTTCGTGAACGTGCCGCGTCGCCACCTCGATCGCCGAAGGCGCGGTGAACGGCTGCCTGCCCGTGAGAGCCTCAAAAAGCATGATCCCCACGGCGTAGATGTCCGTGCGCGCGTCGGCCTCGCCGCGTTGCACAAGTTCAGGTGCGAGGTAGGCGACGGTGCCCATGACCGTGCCGGTCGAGGTGGACGTCACCTCGGTGACGGCGCGTGCCAGGCCGAAGTCGGCAAGCTTGGGCCTTCCGTCCTCATCGATCAGCACGTTTTCGGGCTTGACGTCCCTGTGGACGAGCCCGAGGCGGTGGGCAGCGGACAGCGCGTCCAGGATCGCGTCGATCATCGCGAGCGACTCGCCGACGGTGAGGGTCGACTCGTGATTGAGCCGTGCACGGAGGTTCTCGCCCTGGACGTACTCCATGGTGAGGTACGAAAGGTCGCCGTCCGTTCCCTGGTCGTAGACCCTCACCAAGCCTGGGTGAGTGAGCCGGGCCGACGCCTTCGCTTCTCGCCTGAAGCGAGAGGCAAACTCGCCCTGGTCGGAGTCCTTGCCAAAGGCCGCATGCATGACCTTGACGGCAACGAGCCGCTCGAGACGTTTGTCGAAAGCCAAGTAGACCGTCGCCATGCCGCCAGCGGCAATGCGTTCGCGCACCTCGTAGCGGCCGTCGATGAGACGGCCCAAGAGGGGGTCGGTCAGAGTGTCGGCCACCGTCACATCATAGGTTCTTGATTGCGGGGCATCGGGGACGTCCGTGTGGTTTGTGGCCTACTTGAAACGTTCGGTCAACGCGACGACCGACGCGACGTAATTCTTGGTATCGGGATTGAGTCCGCGTTCGCGAACCGATCGTTCTCCCTGGTAATAGCCCGCAATTGCGGTTTCGACTGGTGTGCCGTTTCGCTGCAACTGCCTGAGGATTGCGACACCTGCGATCACGTTGTCCTGTGCGATCAGCAGGTTCAAATCCCTGCCGACCAGGCCCGATGCCCACTCGCCAGACGCGGGGATAACTTGCATGCACCCGATTGCGTTGGCGGGGGAGACGGCCCTCATGTTGAAGCCGGACTCCTGATAGGCGATTGCCTGAGCGAGCGCGGGGTCGACACCCATCGCGTTGGCTGTGTCGACGACGAGCTGCTGCATCTGCACCCTGCTAGGAACGTCCATGGCGTTGAGCGTTGCCTTGTTGACGTTGGCGGCGGCGACCACCTCCACCGGGTAGGTGCGCCCAAGGAACGTGGCGCCGACGAGCCCTGTGGGTGTGCCGCCCGGAATGGTGAGGCTCTGGCCCGTGCGAATGATCGAGGGATTCGGGAGCGCATTTGCAGAGGCAATTGCGGATACCGATGTGCCAAAGCGAGAGGCGATGCTCGACAACGTGTCGCCCTTGGCCACGATGTGCGTCGATGAAAGCGTTTGGGAGGCCGAGATCGAAGCCGTGGTCGACACGACGGGCGCCGTTGCGCCCGCAGGAATCGTGAGCGGCTGGTTGACCCGAATGAGCGAGGGGTTAGCGACGCCGTTGAGTTGGGCCACTGAGGCGACCGACGTGCCGAATTTCTTGGCGATTGACCACAGCGTGTCGCCAGACTGAACCACGTATGTGCCAGCTGCCGTGCTCAAGGGCGTCGTGCTCGAGGGCGCCGTGCTCGAGGTAGTTGCTGACCCGTCGGCGGAAGTGCCTGCGCCTCCAGGGATCGAGAGGGCCTCGCCGATGCGAATCAACGGTGAATCTGCCATGCCGTTTGCGAACTGAAGGGCGGCCACCGACGTGTGAAAACTCTTCGCAATGGCCCATAGCGTGTCGCCCTTGGCAACGACGTACGTCTTTGGTGCCGATGTGGCGACCTGCGCCGTTGAGCCGTTGGGGAGCGTGAGGTGTTGGCCCACGAAGATGGTCGCGCGTGCGTCGAGCTTGTTGGTCGCGACAATCGTGGAAACGCTCACTCCGTGTCCCTGGGCGATCGCGGAGACGGTGTCTCCCTGCTGCACCACGTAATCCTGCGCGTGAGCGGGTGCCGCGACCAGAGCGAGGGCTGCGGTCGCTGTGAGCGACGTTGAAACGGTGCGAATGCTCGCCGTTTTGAGGTCCATGTCGAGTAGCCTCCGGCCGTGCAGTGACTGGTGGGTCACCAGTGATTCATGTGACGTATGTGACAAATGTGACTGTAGGTGATTTGCGCTCGTCGCACAAGACCGGCCGCGGGGTCGCTACCCTAGGGGCGTGACCGAATGGATGAGTGTTCCCGAATGCGCCGAGGCGCTCGACGTGTCCTTGTCCCGCGTGCGCGAATTGTTGAAGGAGCGCAAACTCGTGGCGACGAGGAGGGGCGAGAACAACGCCGTCTACCTGCCCGCTGGGCAAATCATGGATGGCGAAGAGGCGCGCTACGTCCTCGCGACCGTGCGCGGCACCGTCATGGTGCTCGCCGATTTGGGCTATTCGGACGACGACATCGTGACGTGGCTCGTGAGCCCGCACGATGAACTCGAGGGAAGCCCACTCGACGCACTGAGGGCAGGCCAGCGGGCGCACGTTAGGCGATTGGCCCAGACCGCGATTTAGGCCTCGGCGATCTTGGGCCGACGAACTAGGAGCCTCGCGGCCCCTGGTCGCTCTTGTGGGGCGATTCGGACCCTTCAGGACGCCCTTGCGGACATCGACTCGAAAACGGCGACCAGTTGCGCCAGGTGGGCAGGGTCCATCGGGATCGCCTCGAGGCCGGCCGTCGCCTCGGAGACGAGGCGAGTGATTTCGGACTCAGCGGCGTCGATCGCGCCGGAGCGCACCAACACGTCGACGGCCTCCGCGACGGCGTACGGGTTGCCGCCCACGCCTGAGACGATTCGTTCGCGGTCCTCGGGGCCTGACCAAGCGAGCGCGTGAGCAAGCAGCAGGGTCCGTTTACCCTCCCTCACATCGTCCCCTGTTGGCTTTCCGGTCTCGTTCTCGGAGCCGATGACTCCCAAAAGGTCGTCCCTCAACTGGAACGCGACGCCAAGCGGAAGTCCCACGGCGGCCCAAGCGTCAACCGTCGCCGCCTGGCAACCCGCGATTGCCGCTCCCAGAGCGAGGGGGCCGACGGTGGTGTACGACGCGGTCTTGGCGCGCATGACGGTCTCAATCGCCTCGCGCTCGTCCGCGAGTCCTTCGAGTGGGAGCGCCGCGAGCCGCAAATCGAGGTATTGCCCGGCGGTACAGACTGTCGCCATCGCGGTGAATCTTTCGCCAACGGCAGCGGCGACGGGCCCATCAACACCGGTCAACGCGGCGACGAGCTCGCCCATACAGGCCATGAGAGCGAGGTCACCCGCGAGGATCGCGCCGCTCGCACCGAACCGAGCGGAATCGCCGCGCCAGCCGGATGCGAGGTGCAAGCCCTCGATGATGCGGTGAGTAGAGGGCAACCCCCTGCGCGTATCCGAGTCGTCGAGAACGTCATCGTGGACCAGCGCCGCGACCTGGAAGAGCTCGAGAGCCGCCGCGACTCGGAGTGCGACGTCTTCCCGGCCGCCACCGGCCGCCGTATGGCTCATCATCAGTAGAGTCGATCGCAGCCTCTTGCCCTTTGACGCGAGAGCGGATAGCGGTTCCAACAGATTGAGGTGAGGGCCCGCGATGGGCGCGACGGATTGCGCGAGGCGTTCCATGGCGGCTCCGACCGCCGTACCGACTCGTTCCGGCGTGTTGTGTTGCATGCCAGCCAGCCTAGGGGAGCGTCGTACCCAGGGCCGGAGTTTTGGCGCCGTCCTCACAGGGCGGGGACACAGGCCGCAGCGCTCCGCGTGCACGCGCAGTCTTCTCCAATGTCGGTTCACGTGCGTACTCCTGGCGAACTCATCGCCTCCATTCCCGTACTTTTGGGCTTTGTGCCGCTAGACTCCGTCGTGGTGG
>JAYTGI010000273.1:0-11581 GCA_043733605.1 Demequina sp.
TTGGCAACCACCATGAGACCGGAGGTTCCCACATCGAGGCGGTGCACAATCCCTTGGCGCTCCGCCGCGCCAACGGGAGCGAGCGTGATTCCCGCGGAGGCGAGGGCGCCTGTGACTGTGGGTCCTTCCCATCCGGGAGACGGGTGCGCGGCCACGCCAACGGGCTTGTCAATGACGATGATGTCTTCGTCCTCGTACACGGCAACGAGGCCTCCCGGAATCGACGGTTCGGGGACCGCTGCCCGCTCGCCAGGCAAATCCACGGCCAGAATGCCGTCGGCCAACAGATCAGACTTACCGAGCGTGCTGCCGTTGAGACTCGCTCCCCCTGCCTCAACGATGTCGGCCGCCTTTGAGCGGCTCAGCCCAAGCATGCGCGCGAGCGCGACGTCGGCACGCTGACCCACAAGCGCGTCGGGCACTGGAAGATAGCGAGTGTCGTTCACGAGGAGGCATCCTCGAAGGCGTCGGCCTTCCCACTCGCCAAAGCGGGGCCTTGCGAGAGTGGCTTCAGCGGCTTGCGTCCGAGCATGCTCATCACCATGAACGCGACGGCCGAGCCCACGATCGCAATGTCGGCCACATTTCCGACGAACCAATTGTGATAGTTGATCATGTCGATCACGTGCCCGCGCCCAAAGCCAGGATCACGAAAGAGCCTGTCAAGAAGGTTGCCTAAGGCGCCACCCAACGCGACCCCGAAGAGTCCGACCGACCACCACGTGCGCGCCCGTCTGGCGTAATAGGCAATCCCGGCCGTGACGGCGGCGGCCACGATGGTGAGTACCCACGTGTAATTTTCACCTAGCGAGAATGCGGCGCCCGAGTTGAAGACCAACTGGAGCGAAATCGCACCGTCAATCACGGGGTGACGCACGCCGGGCGTGAGCGAGTCAAGAGCCCACTGCTTGGTGAAGACGTCGAGAGCCACAACCAGGATCGCGGCCAGCCAGACGGCCGGCCGCACGGTCAACGGCGTTCCTCGCGCTGCTTGCAGGTGACGCAGTGCGTCGCGCGGGGGAAGGCCTGGAGGCGCGCCTTGCCAATGCCCTGAGAACACGAGATGCAGGTGCCGAAGGTGTGGTGCTGGATGCGTCGCAGCGCATCAACAGACTCCTCAAGCATTTCCCGCGTGTTGTTGACGATCGACATCTCCTGCTCGCGCTCGAGGGCGGTGGAACCTGCGTCGGCCTGGTCATCGCCCGAGCCTTCGGAGGTGTGAAGGAGGTCGTCAAGATCGCTCTCGTTGGCGCGAAATTCGACGACCAAACGCTCGACGTCCGTGTTGAGAGTCACGACAATGTCGCGAAGCTCGCCAACCTTCCACGGCTCGTCTCCGTCGCGCACGGCGACAGCCTTAGCGTCGGCCGCCTTCAAGTCGGCGGGGTCCACCTTAACGATGGGTACTTCGGTGCTCGTCATGAGGTCCTCACTTGGGTAACGGAGTGAGAGTAGTCGCACTCTCGAGTAAAGGCAACGCGCCGCGCCGGGACCACAGTCCCAAGCACGGCGCGGTACCGCGACGTTGCTAGAAGTTCCAGCGAGGCGCTTCCTCGTCGGGGTCCGCCAGAGCCGGGGCGTCCGGCGCCGAGGGTTCCGCGGCCGGGGTGTGCTCATCGACGGGCTCCACCGAGGGTGCGAACGGGTTGGCGTCCTTAAACGGCGATGCAAACGGGCTCGCGGACCGCGACTCGCCAGGGAACGGCGGAAGCGCTTCGGGGAAGGTCGGCAGCGGTGCGGACTCGCTCTCGTCGACGTCGCGCGCGGGGATCTCCGGCTCCCATGCGGGTGCGAAAGGCTCCGGCGACGCCAACGAACCAAACGAACCAAACGAACCAAACGAAGTGTGCGGCTGGGCGCTGTGGTCGATGGCAGGCTCCACGACGGGTTCTTCGGGCGTTACGGGGTACTCGGCCGCAAACGCGCCTCCGGAAAGCGGTGGCTCTGGGGTGGTGGATGGCGCATCGGCACCGGGCGCATCGACACCGGGCGCATCGACACCGGGCGCATCGACACCGGGCGCACTGACGCCGCCTCGCGCCGAATTGTGTTCGAGATCGCCCAGCAGGTTCTCGAGGTAGTTGCGGAGGTGACCTCTGTAGTCTCTCTCGAACCGCCTGAGGTCGTCGATGCGCCTTTCCAGTTCGGCGCGCTCAGAGTCGAGCGACTGCATCCGCACACGCGCGTCGGTTTCCGCTTGCTCAACAATCGACTCGGCCTTGGACTTGCCTTCGTCGATGATGCGGTCACGCTCGGTCTCGCCCGCCTGGACGTAGTCGTCGTGAAGCCTTTGTGCCATCGACAGCATCGTGGTGGCGGACGGCGGGTTCGGGTCTGTCGCCGCCGAAAGGAGTTCGGCAGACGAGGACGAGATACCGGTCGAGGAATCGGAGACAGGAGCCGGGGCGGAGACAGCTGGTGCACCGCCCGCTTGATACTGCGACAAGCGTGTCTGCAACTCGTCGCGCTCGGCGGTGAGCGCCGAGATGGCGTTCGCAACCTCATCGAGGAAGTCGTCAACCTCGTCCTGGTCAAAGCCTTCGCGGTATTTCGTCTTGGAGAACGCCTTGTTGAGGACGTCTTCAGCGGTAAGCAACGCCATGCGTCTTCCCTCCTCGAGTCGCGGCATGCGCTGTGCGCGTACCTCGTGTGCAGTGGTCAAGTATTCCCCCTACGTATCGGCGGGGACTTGAGTTCCTCACGCGCGGTGCTGCCTTAAGCAATCTGAGTCCTCAGCACCGCCAGGAGTTGTTGAAGCGCCACCACCGCAATAAAGACGATGAGAAACGCCACGTCTAGACGGATCGCGCCGATGGTGATGGGAGGAATGACTCTCCGCAGCGGTTTGATCAGGGGGTCGGTCACGGTGTACACCGATTCGACCAACAGAGCGGGCACACCGGCAGGGCGCCACTCACGCGCGAAAGAGAAGACGAAAGACAAAACAATCCGCGCGATCAACATGATCCATACGATCCAAAGCGCGAAAAGGGCGATGTCGATGGCGAAGGTCACCGGACCAGCCTAACCGAGGTCCCGCGAGACTTATCCCTCGAATGCCAACTAGCCGTTGAAGAACCCATCACGCGCGGGGGCCTGTTCCGTATCGACGGCAATCTCGACGTGTGCAGGCGACAGCAAGAAGACCGCCGTCGTGACCCTCTCAAGGGACCCGTGCAGACCGAACGAGAGACCCGCGGAGAAGTCGACGAGTCGCTTGGCGTCGCCCTCTGCCATCTCGGTGAGGTTCATGATGACGGGGACCCCCTGACGGAAGGCCTCGCCAATCAGACGAGCGTCGTTATATGTGCGCGGCTTGATCGTCTGGATGCGGCGCAGTTCTCCATGCTCGGCCGGGCGCGGGCGATGCTGACGCACCGCGTCGGTGCGCGGCCTGGCGTTTTGACGCTCGCGAACCTCGGAGACGTCGTGCAGGTTCGTCACCGGCGCGAGTTCTTCGTCGGCGTAGTAGTCGTCGTAGTCGTCTCTGTCGGCGACATCGAAGCCGAAGTACTGCATCGCCTTACGCATGGCGCTCATGTTGATGCTCCGCTCTCACACTTGGATCTTGCTTCCATCACCGTAAGCGCGGCACCGCCGAGCCGCGATGATCGACACGCCGTGGTCTCGATGTCGTCACCGCCGCGCCTCACACAACACCACTCCCGCTTGGCGTCCCGTCACCTTTTCACGCCGATACGAGAAGAGACTCAAGTCTTCGAATGTGCAGTAGCGGTGCCTGAAAACGTTCGTCATTCCGAGTTGCGCGAGCCTCACTGACACTGCGCGTGGCAGGTCGAGGGCGGGGCTGCCCCAACTCGTCGTCGCCATGGCCACTGGGTGAAACTTCGCGACGCGCGCCCTCACCTCGATAGAGACTTCGTAGCAGTGGCCGCAAATGGCAGGGCCGATGCTCGCGGTCATCTTTTCTTGGTTGCGCCAGCCGCCGCGAATGTCAACAAGAGCGGCAACAGCCGCATCGACGACTCCCGCGTGGAGGCCCTCACGGCCGATGTGAACGGCCGCGACCGCGCCGGAGAGTCCGTCGTGGATCAAGAGCGGCACACAGTCGGCAGCGAGGGTAGCGAGAGCCAGACTTGGAACTGTCGTGACCAGCGCGTCGGCCTCAGGCGGTTCCCTTCCGTCCAGGTATTCGCTGCCAAGCATGGCCACATTGGCGCCATGCTGCGGCCTCATGAACACGACGGTGCCGCCCACAAGCTCCTCAACGACCGTGCGATTGACCGCGACTGCGGAAGGATCATCGCCGACGTGTTCTGCCAGGTTGAGCTGATCGAACGGCTTGGCGCTCACTCCCTCGTATCGATCCGTGAAGAATGCCCTGACTGGAAGCCGGGCGTCCATCGCTACTTCAAGAACTCCGGCACATCGAGCGCGTCTTGATCCACCCAGCGCGGACGCACGTCGATCGCGGCCGTGTGCGCTTCGGGCTCGCGTGACCGAACCGGCACCACGTCGTCCTCGATGGGAGCGTCGATGGGCTCCAGTGCCGCGGTCGACGGCGTGGGTAACGCTGCAGGGACCGTGCCCAGCGCACCAGTGTGGCGCCGAATCGGCGGAGCGCCGCCGTCGAAGCCCGCGGCGATCACGGTGATACGAAGCTCGTCACCCAATGCATCGTCGATGACGGTACCGAAGATGATGTTCGCCTCGGGGTGGGCCGCCTCGCGCACCAGACGTGCCGCAATCTCGACCTCCTTGATGCCGAGGTTTGAACCGCCTGCGATGCTGAGCAGCACCCCGTGCGCGCCCTCGATCGAGGCCTCGAGGAGCGGCGAAGAAATCGCACCCTCTGCGGCAGTGAGTGCCCTGTTTTCTCCACGCGCGCTCGACACGCCCATGAGTGCCGTGCCCGCGCCCTTCATGACGGACTTCACGTCGTTGAAGTCAACGTTGATGAGACCTGGGGTGGTGATGAGGTCGGTGATGCCTTGAACGCCGCCCTGGAGGACCTGGTCGGCGGCCGCGAAGGCGCCCAACACAGACAGGTTCGCGTCGTCGATGTCGAGGAGTCTGTCGTTGGGAATGACGATGAGAGTGTCGACCTCTTCGCGCAGCTTTTCGATGCCGGAATCGGCCTGATCCGCCCTGCGTCGGCCCTCGAAACTAAAGGGCCTAGTAACCACGCCGACCGTGAGCGCCCCGAGACCGCGAGCGATGCGCGCCACCACGGGGGCACCTCCTGTCCCAGTTCCGCCGCCCTCTCCCGCCGTGACGAAGACCATGTCGGCTCCCCGGAGGGCCTCGGCTATCTCGTCTTCGTGATCCTCTGCGGCCTTGCGGCCCACTTCGGGGTCGGCACCTGCGCCCAGACCGCGCGTCAGTTCCCTGCCAATGTCGAGCTTGACGTCGGCATCGGACATCAGCAACGCCTGAGCGTCGGTGTTGATGGCGATGAACTCGGCGCCCTTGAGGCCTACCTCGATCATGCGGTTGACGGCGTTAACGCCGCCGCCTCCGACGCCGACGACCTTGATCGCCGTGATGTAGTTCTGCGGTGCGGCCATGGCCTTCCCTTCAACATTAACGTTCAACTTGAGGGTTAGAGTTATGTCAAGTCGATCTGTGTAGACGGTACGTGGAGCGCTGGCAGAACCGGTGGATGTGCTCTCGCGTGTCGCTCGACTTCACCGCGCGACTTCACTACCCGGCGGCGCGCGTGATGGGCAGCGTCGGCGCGGAAACATCGATCACGCCCGCGCTCGCTGCGGTGGGTGCTGCAAGCATGACCGCAAGCACCTGGGCCTTCAACGCCGAGTCGGTTGCGCTCCCCCACTCGACCCGCGGGCCGTCCTTCAAGACGAACGACACCGTGTCTTCGGTCTGGGCGCCGATGCCGCCTACCCTTGCCAGAAGGTCCGCCGGCAGGTTGCGAATCACCTCAAGCACCGCCGCAAGCACCCTGTCATCGCCAACGGGAATGCTCACGAGGGGCAGGTCTGCCGGTGCCTGGTCCGCGAGTCCCACCTGAATCGCGTCGGCATCGAGAAGCGCAAAGCCCGTGCCGCTGGCGATCGCGGCCACAGGGTGACGAGCGACGAGCGTCACGCGCAACCCTGCGGGCCATACTCGCTCGACCTTTGCGTCAAGCACTCCAGTGATGTCGCGCAACTGGTCCGCAACGTGCGGAACGTTGAGCAGTGCGAGGGATTCGCCGCCGTGAGAAGCGAGAACGCCGGTCACCGCAGTCGCGTCGATCTCTTGCGAGAGCCCCAAGAGCTCGACCTTGGCGGGATCAAGAGCAAACAAGGGCGACATGAAGAACGCCCACAGTGCGCCGACGACAACTGCGGCGATTGCCGCCCACCGCCCGAAGCGCGCGAACGCACGCCTTCTCTCGGTGCGTTTGCGCTCCGCCAAGCGCTCGCGCATCCTGTGAGTGACGGTATCGATCTTCGCGCTCTTGGGGCCCACCCGGACCCACGGGGCGTCCGGTACCCGACCCTCGCGCGCGGAGGCGGGTCGCTCGTTGCGCGGCTGCTCGACATCGCGACGCGGACGTCCCTCTACCTGGCGGGATGAGCGGCGACGAGGGTCGTCCTCTTGCTTGCGCTGGCCACCGGCGACGTCGGGCCGCGGTTCTTGAGCGCGGGCGCGGGCGCGGGTCGTTTCGGGTTCCCGATTTCGTGAATCGGCCACGCGCGGAGGCCTGCGCTCAGCCACGGCGCGCCTCCAACGCGGCGAGGATCCAGCTGGCCGCGTCGGTCACGGTGCCTGACCCAATCGTCATGACGGTATCGCCTGGGCGCACGGCAGCCGCCGCCTTGCTGGCAGCATCGGCAAGGTCGTCCGCGAGTTCAAGCGTGGTACCCACCCCCAGCACCACGGCGTCGGCGATGAGCTGCGACGTGACCCCCTGGATCGGGTCCTCGCGATCGCCGTGAACTGGGGCGAGAACGAGTGCCGCATCGTCAATCGACAAAGCCCTACCGAAATCGGCGCCGAGCTCCTGGGTCCTGGTGAACAGCGCTGGCTGGAAGAGCACGACGAGTCGTCCAGCTCCAGCGGAACGCGCCGCCGCGAGCACTGCGGCAACCTCAGTTGGATGGTGTGCATAATCGTCAATGACGCGTACGCCGTCCACCTCGCCGCGCAGTTCGAAGCGCCTGCCAGTACCCGCAAAGGACGCGACCGCCGCGGCCGCGCGAAAGGGCTCCACACCAAGTTCGACGACGGCGATCCACGCTGCCGCCGCGTTCAGTCTCTGGTGGACTCCTGGCACGGGAACCGCCAACGGCACCGAAACATCGCCCCACGTCACACGGTCGCCGTCGACCACAACGTCGACGATCTTCGCGTGGCCAAGATGTGGCGATGCGCCGTAGCGAATCACCCGAGAACCGGCAGCTTCTGCGGCATCGGCGACCCGTGCAGATCCGGCGTCATCGGCGCACGCGATCACCACGGGCGCCCGCGACGCGAAGTCGACGAACGCCCTCTCGACCGCCTCGAACGAGCCGTAATAATCCAAGTGATCCGGCTCGACGTTGAGGACGATAGCGATCGACGTGTCGTAGCGCATGAAGGAGCCATCGGACTCATCGGCCTCGACAACGGCCTCGGCCGCGGTGCCGCCATATCCGCCCGCGACGGCGCCCTCGACGCCGTACACGCGGGCGCCCACCGCGTAGCTCGCATCGACTCCACACGTGTGCAACACGTGAGCGACGAGCGCGGAAGTGGTGGTCTTGCCGTGGGATCCCGCAACGGAAACCAGTCGCTTTCCAGTGAGCGCCCACGCGAGGGCCTCGGAGCGGTGCCAAACGTCGATCCCAAGGCTCCTGGCACGCTCCAGTTCGGGATTTGATTCACGCACCGCGGTAGAGATCACCACCACGTCGGCACCTGTCACGAATTCGGCATCGTGGCCCACCCGCACGTCGACGCCTGCGGCCTCGAGCGCGGAGAAGTACGCGCTGCGCTTCTTGTCGCTGCCGGTGACATAGACACCACGTGCGGCGACAAGTCGTGCGACGGCCGACATCCCGGAGCCGCCCACGCCGATGAAATGAAACCTCACGACTTCACCACGCGTTCGATGATGTCGGCGAGCCGTGCGGCGCCGTCGACGATGCCCACAGTCGCGGCGGCCGCGCGAGCAGCCTCATGAGTCTTGCGGTCGAGAACGAGCGGTTCCGCGGCCAACTCGAGAGACGTCGGGTTGAGGTCGTCGTCGCGAATCAGCGTGGCGGCACCCGCGTCGACCGCCCCCTTGGCATTGAGTGCTTGCTCTCCGTTGCCATGCGAAAGAGGCACATATACCGCGGGAAGGCCAAGAGCCGAAACCTCGCACACCATGCCCGCACCCGCGCGACACACGACCGCATCCGCTGCGGCAAACGCCGTTTCCATGTCGTGCACGTACTCCCGTATGACGTACATGTCTCTGTGCCTCGCGGGCAGGTCGCCGCGGGCGCGTTCGGCGCCATCGGACTTGCCCCTGCCGGTGAGGTGGATCACGTGAATCCCGTGTTGCACCAGGTGCTCAATCGCCCCGGCCGTTGCCGCGTTGAGGTTGGCCGCGCCCGTGGAGCCTCCCGTGATCAGCAAGGTGGGAGCATCCGCTTCCCAACCCCACGCCTCGCGCGATCGCGCTCGCAGCGCCGTTCGGGTCCTGTCGACCGACAGCCTCTTGGCAAGTTCCGTGATCGCAAGACGCATGGGTAGCCCCGTGACCTCCGCGCCGCGTAACGGCGTCCCCTCGAAGGTCACCGCTACCGCGGCGGCCCAGCGCGCGCCGAGCCGATTTGCGATTCCGGGTGCCGCGTTGCCCTCGTGCACCACCACCGGCACCTTGCGAAGGCGCGCGGCCAGATAGGCGGGGGTCGAGACATATCCGCCGAATCCCACGACGGCCTGGGCGTCGATCGCGTCGATCGCGCGTGTGCCTGCACGCACGGCCGAGCCCAATCGCGAGGGGAGCCACAGCAGATCGAGCGATGGCCTGCGGGGCAAAGGCACCTTGGGGACCACGTAGAAGTCGACCCCTGCCCTCGCCACGAGTTCTGCCTCGAGGCCCTCGGCAGTGCCAAGGGCCGCGACATCGTGGCCCCTCGACAAGAGCTCCTCGGCGGTCGCAAGCAGCGGATTGGCGTGACCTGCCGTGCCTCCTCCTGCGAGCAGAATCCTAGCCACGATGCCCCCTCACCACGCCGCCCCTGGCCATGACGGCGATCGATCGCCTCATGACCGATGGTCGAGCGGAAAAGGCCTCTTTCGCGCCCGGTTCGGAGCGCGCGAAAGCCATCAACGCGCCGATCGCGGCAAGGGACGCCACGAGAGACGAACCGCCTGACGACACAAGTGGCAGCGGGACTCCCGTCACCGGCAGCAACTCGAGCACGACGGCGATATTCATGAAAGCCTGTCCAATAATCCACGCCCCAATCGCGGCCGATGTAATCTGCGCGAAGGGGTCCCTGTGTCTGCGCACAATGCGGCTGACTGCGATCACCATCATCGCGAAAGCGACAAGCACCAGCAGGGTCCCGATGAGCCCGAACTCCTCACCGAGAATCGCAAAAATGAAGTCGTTGTCGGCCGCGGGAAGGTATCCCCACTTTGCGCGGCTCATCCCTGGGCCAAGACCCCACAGGCCGCCCGACGCGAGCGCCCACGTCCCGTGCAGTTGCTGATAGCAGTCGGCCGTTGGATCGCAATTGGGCGACAACCAGATGAGGATGCGCTTCGTGCGCGAGTCCGCAGCGAAGACGAGAATGGTCATCGCGGCCGCCGCCGCAACCCCGCCGACGGCGAAGAAGCGAATGGGTAGGCCCGCGACCCAGTACGCCGCGGCAACGAGCATCGCGAGGATGATCGCCGTTCCCATGTCCTTGCCCGCCAACACCAGACCAAGCACCACGAACGCGGCGACCCCACCAGGGACGAGGATGCGCTTCACCGTGACGAGTTCTTTGCGAAACCGCCCTAGCACGATGCCGAGATAGAGAGCCAAGCCCAGCTTGGCCATCTCGGACGGCTGGACCGTCACCGGCCCCAGCTTCACCCAGTTCCGGTTTCCACCCGAGGTGACGCCTGACGTCATCACGATGAGAAGCAGGGCGATCGCGCCATACATGACCCACGGCGCTAGACGCCTCCACCCCGCGACCGAGAGTCGCGAGCCGACCGCCATCGCGGTCACCCCCACCGCGAGCGCCGCGAGCTGAATGAAGAACAGCGCCCACGCGTTGCCGTTTTCCTTGCGAATGGACGTGATCGAGGAGCTCGACAGCATCACCGCGAGGCCAACGAGAAGGAGGATCGTGGTGGAAGCGAGCAGCAAATAGTAGCTCGCGGCTGGGGAAGACCACACATTCGCGGGCACAGGACGCTGTTGCTGAGTCGCCACCTTATCTCCCTTCCAGCGACCTCACCCTCTGGGCAAAGGCCTCGCCTCGATCCGCATAGTCGCGGAATTGATCCATCGATGCGCACGCCGGCGACAACAGCACGGTGTCTCCGGGGTGAGCGAATTCGCGTGCCGCCGCCACGGCGTCACTCATCACAGTTTCACCCGGGCCGATGCGCTTCACGGGGACGTCGGCGGCGTGTTCTGCGAGCGCGGCGGCGAGAGGGTCGGGCTCGACGCCGATGAGGACGACGGCACTGAGCCGGTCACGCACCTCGGCCACCAGGGATGCAAAGGATTGGCCCTTCGCGAGCCCCCCAGCGATCCATACGACCGAGCGTTTGCGCCTGCCCCCAAACGCTGCGATGGTTGCGTGCGCGTTGGTCGCCTTCGAATCGTCGACGTAAACGACATCGTCGAGCCGCCGCACAAAGGCCGTGCGGTGGTGATCAAGGGAAAACGCCCGTAGCCCCGCTGCCACGGCCTCTGGCGCGCAACCCACGGCGCGGACGAGCGCCGCCGCGCTGAGCGCATTAGTGACGAGGTAGGGCGGAACGTCTCCGGCGACCAGGTGCTGCAGGTCGCTCACGTGGCCAATCTCTATCGCCTCGCGGTGGCGAGAATCACCGAAGGCCCTGTCAAGCAGGATTCCTTCGACCACACCCAGCTGGGATATTGAGGGAGCGCCGCGCGTGATACCCACCGCCCTACAACCCCCAACAACATCGGCGTCCTCGACCATCGTCTCTACCCGCCGATCACGGGAGGGGTAGACGGCCGCGGTCCGCACGTGCCTGTATACGCGGGCCTTGGCCGCGCGATACGCGTCGAGCGAGCCATGCCAATCGAGGTGATCGCTGTCGACATTGAGACAAACGGCGGCCGCGGGCGAGATCGTGGAGGTGAAGTGCAACTGGAGGCTGGCGATCTCGACGGCCATGAGATCGTGCCCCGCGCGCGCCGCGTCGATCACAGGCACTCCCATGTTGCCGCACACCTTGACATCGATGCCCGCCGCCTCGGCAATCGAGCCCACCATTTGGGTGGTTGTGGTCTTGCCATTTGTCCCTGTCACCAGAACCCACGGCGCTTCAATCGCGCGCACTCGCCACGCAAACTCCATCTCGGACCAGACGGGAAGCCCCTCCGCCTGACAGGCAAGGATGGCCGCGCTGTGGGGGGAAAAGGCTGCCGAGGCCATGACTGCGT
>JAYTGI010000274.1:0-11572 GCA_043733605.1 Demequina sp.
GTCGTGTTTGGTCGCGCCCACGATGCTCGCAAGACGTTCGCCCACCGCGTCGGCCAGCTCTGCGCTGTCGGTAATGAGGACCGAGCCCGCCATCGGGTCGTGCTCCGCTTGACTGAGGAGGTCGTACGCAATAAAGCCTGCGTTCGCGGCATCGTCCGCAATGACGGCGATCTCCGTGGGACCGGCTTCGGAGTCGATTCCCACTATTCCGTTGACCGCCCGCTTCGCGGCGGCCACATAGACGTTTCCTGGCCCTGTGATGACGTCAACCGGATCGCACAGGACGGAGCCGTCGGTGCGAGTCGCGCCAAAGGCAAGCATACCGATTGCTTGAGCGCCGCCGACAGCGTAAACCTCGGTCACACCAAGCAACGCGCACGCCGCAAGGATCGTGGGGTGCGGGGCACCATCGAAGGCCTTCTGTGGTGGAGTGGTGACCGCAATTTCGGTCACGCCGGCGGCCTGTGCGGCCACCACATTCATGACCACCGAACTCGGGTAGACGGCCAGCCCTCCCGGCACGTAGAGACCCACTCGCGCCACCGGCACCCAGCGCTGGCTCACGCGCGCACCAGGCGCAAGGTCGACACTGACGGCGGGTGGCACCGTGGCCTCGTGGAATTGGCGCACTCGACGGATGGCCTCTTCCAGAGCCTCCCGCACCGCGGGGTCCAGGATCGCGAGCGCGGACTTGATATCGGCGGCCGCTATGCGCAGGTTCGCTGGCGACCCGCTGTCAAAGCGGTCGGCGTACTCACGGAGGGCTTCCTCTCCCCGTGCGCGTACATCGGCCAGAATGGGGCGCACCGTTTCGAGCGCGGCATCGATGTCTATCTCGGCGCGCGGCACCACCTCCAGGAGCTGCCTGGTGGACAGGTCCTGACCTCGAATATCGATGCGCCTCAACACGCCCGCCAGCCTACCGGCGGCGCAGGATCCCCGCACGACCGCTCGGCCTCCCCCGTAAGAGCGACGGGACGTAAGCCATATCCACCTACGGTTGCGTAGGTTACCCTGACTTCGACGATGGGAGAGTCTCGCCATGGCGACCAGCAACGCAGTTTCACCAGGGGCAGGCTCCACCGAGCGTCAAGGCCTTCCGAGCATCATTCAGGGCGGCATGGGCGCCGCCGTGTCCTCGTGGCGACTCGCCTCGCAGGTCGCCCAGGCCGGGCAACTCGGCGTCGTATCCGGCATCGGCCTGGACGTGGTGCTCGCACGCAGACTCCAGAATGGGGACAAGGGCGGGCACATCCGCCGTGCACTCGCGGCATTCCCAGTGCCCGCCGTAGCCGCACGCGCCATCGAGGAATACTTCCTGCCGGACGGCCGCGCTTCCGGCGAGTCATACGCCGCTGTTTCAAAGTTGGCCATCACGCAAGACCGACCATCCCAAGAACTCGCGGTACTAGGCAACTTCGTCGAGGTGTGGCTCGCGAAAGAGGGCCATCCCGGCTTGGTGGGCGTCAACTACCTCGAAAAGGTACAGATGGCCACCCCCGCAGCGGCCTATGGCGCCATGCTCGCTGGCGTGGACTACGTGCTGATGGGAGCTGGCCTCCCTCGCGAGATTCCTCGACTCCTGAACCAGCTCACGACCCACTCTTCGGTGAAGTTCCCTGTGGACGTGCAGGGTGCGGAGCCTGGGACTTTCTCCGTCTCGCTCGACCCATTGGACCTGCTCGGCGTCGCATTGCCGCCGCTCAAGCGTCCGCGCTTCCTCGCCATCGTCTCTGCGCACGTCCTCGCGGAATACCTTGCGCGCGACGAGGCGATTCGCCCCGACGGCTTCGTGATTGAGGGCCCGAGGGCAGGCGGTCACAATGCGCCACCGCGCGGAAAGGTCGTCCTCGACGAATCAGGAGAGCCTCAGTTTGGCCCTCGCGACTACGCAGACATCGAAAAGGTTGCCGCGATCGGACTTCCGTTCTGGCTAGCGGGCGCGTACGGGACTCCCGAGGGCTTGATCGCCGCTCAGGCGGCAGGGGCCGTCGGCGTTCAAGTGGGAACGCTGTTCGCCCTCAGCAGCGATGCAAACTTCGAGCCCTCAATTCGCGAAGCGCTTGTCGCCAAAGCTGCGGCCGGAACGCTACACGTGAAGACCAGCCTGCGAGGATCGCCCACGGGCTTCCCGTTCAAGGTTGCCGATGTGGAAGGCTCCCTTTCCGACCCGGACGCTGTCGCGGCCCGGCCGCGCCTGTGCGACCTCGGCTTTCTGGGCGTTCCCTACCTGCGTGAAAACGGCGACGTGGGCCACCGATGCCCTGCCGAGCCAGCAAGGCCGTTCACCCGCAAGGGCGGCAAGGCCGAAGACGCCGAGGGCCGACTATGCCTGTGCAACGCACTCATGGCGAACGTGGGACTGGGCCAGACGCGCGCCACCGGTTACGTCGAGAAGCCCCTGATCACGCTCGGGGCCGACCTCGACGGGCCGAAGCGCCTCGCCGCGCTCCATCCCGGCGGCTGGACGGCTCACCAAGCCTTGGACTGGTTGCTCGCGCGCGGCGTGGCCTAAGTCGTCAGGCAGTTGGGGCCGAGTGCGGCCTTGAGGTCTCCATATAGCGCCGATGTCTTGGCCACCCTGAACTCATTGCCCAGTCGCATCGTGAGCGGCTTCTCCCCGCCGGTGAGCACCATGCGCACCTCGACGGGACCTGGGTGAGAGCGCAGGATCGCCTTGACCTCATCGACCAGAGGCGGCGTCACGCGTGCTGCGGGCACAGTGATCGCCACCGGCGTGTTGTCCTGCGCTGTGATGTTTGGCATCCGGAGCTCGACTGCGGAGAATTGCATTCCGCCGTCTCCGCGCTCGCGCGCACGCACCTTGATGGTCACCACGGCGTCGTCTACCAGGTCGCGGGCGTACGTGTCGTACGTCTTCGCAAAGAACGAGACCTCGACCTCGCCCGTCATGTCCTCGAGCACCACGAGCGCGTAGGCGTTACCCGAGCGCGCTATCCGCCTATCCACACGAGTGATGAGCCCCGCGAACGTGATCTGCTCGCCGTCGCCCACCGCGCCCGTCGACGTCGCCGCCAGAATCTGGTGGCTCGCCTCCGAACGCAACACGTGATCCAAGCCCGACAACGGGTGGTCGGATACGTAGAGCCCGAGCATTTCCCTCTCGAGGTTCAGCAGGGTCTTCTTGTCCCATTCGGCGATGTCGGGCACCTCGACGCGCACGCCGCCGCCAAGTTCCGCATCGTCGCCAAAGAGGTCGAACTGACCGGTGGCCTCTTGACGCTTGACCCCTACGACGGAGTCGACGGCCTGCTCGTGGATCACGGACAGCGAGCGCCGCGTATGACCGAGAGAGTCGAACGCCCCCGCCTTCACGAGCGAGTCGATCGTGCGCTTGTTGCACACCGATGCAGGCACCTTGTCGAGGAAGTCGGGGAACGACACGTAGCGGCCCTTGGCCTCGCGCGCCTTCATCATTTCGACGACGACGCCCTCGCCCACGTTGCGCACGGCGGTGAGTCCAAAGCGGATATCGCCCCCGACGGCCGAGAAGTAGGCCTTCGAGTCGTTGACGTCTGGAGGCAGCACCGTAATGCCCATCCGACGACATTCGGCCAGGTAGATGGCCATCTTGTCCTTGTCGGTCCCCACCGAGGTGAGAAGCGCGGCCATGAACTCGACCGGATAGTGGGCCTTGAGGTAACCCGTCCAGAACGACAGCACGCCGTACGAGGCCGTGTGCGCCTTGTTGAACGCGTAGTCGGCAAAAGGCACCAAGATGTCCCACAGCGCCTTGATCGCGGCCTCGCTGTAGCTGCGAGCGCGCATCCCCTCGCTGAACGGAACGAACTCCTTGTCAAGTACCGCCTTGATCTTCTTACCCATGGCCTTGCGCAACAGGTCGGCCGCGCCAAGCGTGTACCCGGCGAGCACCTGGGCGATGCGGAGCACTTGCTCTTGGTAGACGATGAGTCCATACGTGGGCGCAAGTATCTCGCGTAGCGGCTCTTCGAGTTCCGGGTGGATGAAATCGACGGTCTGACGCCCGTTCTTGCGCTCGGCGTAATTGATGTGAGAGTTGGCGCCCATCGGGCCCGGCCGGTATAGCGCGAGAACGGCGGAGATGTCCTCGAACGAGTCGGGGCGCATCTGCCGCAACAGGGATCGCATCGCGACTCCGTCGAGCTGGAAAACGCCCAGGGTGTCGCCGCGGCCCAAGAGGTCGAACGTCGCCTGATCCTCCAAAGCGAGGTCCTCGAGAACCAGCGGCGGCTTGCCGTTTGCGACGATGTTGTCGAGCGCATCGTCCAGGATCGTGAGGTTGCGAAGACCCAAGAAGTCCATCTTGACCAGGCCGAGCGCCTCGCACGTCGGGTAATCGAACTGCGTAATGATCACGCCGTCCTGCTCGCGCCTCATGATGGGGATGATGTCGATGAGCGGCTCGCTCGACATGATCACCCCCGCGGCGTGCACGCCCCACTGGCGCTTGAGCCCCTCGAGGCCGAGGGCCATATCTGTGACTTCGCGAGCGTCGGGATCGGCCTCCACGAGCGCTCGGAAGTCGCCGCCCTCGTGATAGCGATCGTTCTTCTCGTCAAAGACCGCAGCCAGAGGCATATCGCGGCCCTGTTGTGGCTCGGGATAGGCCTTGGTGAGCTGCTCGCCTAGCGCGTACGGCTTGCCAAGGACTCGGGCCGAGTCCTTGAGCGCTTGCTTGGCCTTGATGGTGCCGTACGTGACGATCTGGGCGACCTTGTCCTCGCCGTACTTGTCCGTCACATAGCGGATGACCTCGCCGCGACGACGCTCGTCAAAGTCGATATCGAAGTCGGGCTTGGACGCGCGTTCCGGGTTCAGGAAGCGCTCGAAATAGAGTTGGTGAACGATCGGGTCGAGATCCGTGATGCCCATCGCGTACGCGGCCATCGAGCCAGCTCCCGATCCACGCCCTGGCCCCACCCGAATCTTGTTGTCCTTTGACCACTTCACGAAGTCGGCGACCACCAGGAAGTAACCCGGGTAGCCCTTGTCCGCGATGACGTCGATCTCGAAATCGGCTCGCGCTTGGACGTGCGACGGAATCTGCTCTCCAAAGCGATTGTGCAGTCCGCGCTGGACCTCCTTGACGAACCAGGAGTGTTCGTCCTCGCCCGCGGGGCACGCGTAACGCGGCATGTAGTCGGCCGCGGTGTTGAACGCGACCTCGCACTGCTCCGCGATGGCGACGGTGTTGGTGAGCGCCTCGGGGTAGTCGCCCCACAGCGCCCACATCTCCTCGGCCGTCTTCACGTAGTAGCCATCCCCGTTGAACGCGAACCGCTTTCCGCCCTGGTCATACGTCGGCTCGCTAAGCGTCGATCCCGATTGGATGCACAGCAGGGCTTCGTGGGTCTCCGCGTCTTCCTTGGCCGCGTAATGCAGGTCGTTGGTGGCCACCAGCGGCGCGCCCAGGTCCTTCGAGATGCGGAGCAGGTCCTCAAAAACACGCTTCTCGATGCTGAGGTCGTGGTCCATCAGCTCGACGTAATACGAGTCCTTGCCAAAGATCTCCTGGAACTCCCCCGCGGCCTTGAGCGCGGCGTCGTACTGGCCCAAGCGAAGCCGCGTCTGCACCTCGCCCGAGGGGCAGCCCGTGGTCGCGATGATGCCCTTCGAGTAGCGCTGCAAAAGGTCGCGGTCCATGCGGGCCTTGTAGAAGTGCCCCTCGAGGCTCGCGTAGGAGGCCAACCGGAACAGGTTGTGCATCCCAGCGGTGTCGCGCGCCCACATCGTCGCGTGGGTGTACGCGCCTCCCGACGAGACGTCGTCGCCCGCCTGGCCCGCTTGGCCCCACTTGACGCGCGAGCGATCCGACCGCGCGGTGCCGGGAGTGAGATAGGCCTCGAGGCCGATGATGGGCTTGACGCCCGCCTTGGTGGCCTGGGACCAGAACTCGTAGGCGCCAAAGAGGTAGCCGTGGTCGGTGGTCGCGATTGCCTTCTGGCCGAGCTCATTTGCCCTCTTCATGAGGTCGCCGATGCGGGCCGCGCCGTCGAGCATTGAGTACTCCGTGTGCACGTGGAGGTGAACGAAATCGCGCGACGGCATGGAGACGATTCTAGGCGGGGCGTGCGACGTCGAGTTCGTCGACGCGCTCCCCCGACACAGTCTTCTCGGCGCGCCGCGCGTGCCGTCAGTGACGCTCTCCCGAGCGTCCCGCACCCACCGTCGGCGTGTCGCTCGGCGAGTCGCGGCGGTCGGCGTCACCGACGGCACGTCCGGCGCCCGCCCAGGGACGGCGACAATAGGGGCATGCCCTCCTCACGCCGCGCCGCATCTCCAGCGCGCGAGCGGCCCGAGGTCGACAGACAGAGGGCTGCAGCGGCGCGAGCTCTGGTCGAGATTCCCACCATCACGTTCCCCGAAGACCTGCCTGTCTCTGCTCGCCGTGCCGACATCGCCGCCGCGATTCGCGATCACCAAGTGGTGATCGTTGCGGGAGAGACGGGATCGGGCAAGACCACCCAGATTCCCAAGATCGCGCTCGAACTCGGCAGGGGCCGCGCTGGGCAGATCGGCCATACGCAACCGCGGCGCATCGCCGCTCGCTCGGTGGCGGAACGCATCGCGGAGGAGCTCGGCACGTCGCTTGGCGATGTGGTCGGATACCAGGTGCGATTCACTCAACAGTCGTCCGAGCGCACGCTGGTCAAGGTCATGACGGACGGCATCCTGCTCGCCCAGATTCAGCATGACCCGGAGCTGCGCGCCTACGACACGCTCATCATCGATGAGGCGCACGAGCGCAGCCTCAACATCGACTTCCTCCTTGGTTACCTCACCAACCTGCTCCCCCGCCGTCCCGATCTCAAGGTCATCATCACGTCGGCCACCATCGATTCGGAACGCTTCTCCAGACACTTCGCGCCGGGCGGCCCCATTGCGGACGGCCCCGACGGCCCGGCAGCAGGGGGCGCCATGGTCGCCGATACCCGCAACGCCCACGCCCCACCCGTCGCTCCCGTCGTCGAAGTCACCGGCCGCACCTACCCCGTCGAGGTGCGGTATCGACCCCTCGCCGGCGCGACCAAGGGCGAAGAGAAGGACCTCATGACGGGCATCGTTGAGGCTTGCGACGAGCTGATGCGCGAGGGGCACGGCGACATCCTTGTGTTCCTGTCCGGCGAGCGCGAGATTCGCGATGCGGTCGAGTCGCTTGAGGGACATCTGGGCCAGCGAGTCCGCGACCAGCGCCACCCGCAAGCGGTCGAACTCCTTCCCCTGTACTCCCGCCTGTCCGCGGCCGAGCAGCACCGAGTCTTCGCTTCCCACTCGTCGCGGCGCATCGTGCTTGCCACCAACGTCGCCGAGACATCGCTCACAGTCCCTGGTGTGCACTACGTGGTTGACCCTGGCACGGCACGCATCTCGCGCTACTCGAAGGCGACCAAGGTGCAGCGCCTGCCGATCGAGCCGATCTCCCAGGCGAGTGCGAGCCAGCGGGCCGGGCGCGCGGGCCGCCTCGCAGATGGCATCGCGATCAGGCTCTACGCGGAGGACGACTTCGAGGGCAGGCCAGCGTTTACCGAGCCCGAGATCCTGCGCACCTCGCTCGCCTCGGTGCTGCTGCATATGATCAGCGTGGGCGTGGTGTCCTCGCCTGACGATGTCGCCTCCTTCCCCTTCGTGGAGGCCCCGGACACGCGGTCGATTCGCGATGGGCTCCAGCTCCTCACCGACCTTGGCGCGGTAACCACGGCGCGCGGCGGCAAGACCCGCCTCACGGACGTGGGGCGCGCGATCGCCCGCTTGCCCCTCGACCCCCGGCAGGCGCGCATGATCGTCGAGGGCGCCAAGCATTCTGTCGCTTACGAATGCGCGATCATTGCTGCGGCCCTGTCGATTCAGGACCCGCGCGAGCGTCCGTCTGACAAGCGCGCGGAGGCCGACCTGCAGCATCGGCGCTTCTCGACGCCCAAGTCCGACCTGCTCGCCTACCTCAACTTGTGGGCGTACCTGCGGGACGGGCAGCGCGAACTCTCGGGAAGCGCCTTCCGGCGCCTGTGTAGGGCCGAATACCTCAATTACCTGCGGGTTCGCGAGTGGCAGGACCTGGTCCAGCAGCTGCGCGACAGCGCCAAGCCGCTCGGCATCGCGATCAAGCCGCGCCGCCACGAGCACGAGGAGCGGCCGGCCGATGCGCGAGTGACCCCCACCGCGGGCGCCACCACGGCCAGCGCCACCCCCGCCACGCCCGCCACCGAGGCAGACGCCCCCGCCCCCTTCACCCACTCATGGAACGAGGACGCGATCCACCGTTCGGTGCTCGCGGGACTGCTGACGCAGATCGGCATCCAAGACGCCACCCCTCCCAAGGCCTCAAGTTTCTCGCACCTACGCGGCGACGCGCGCGCATCGGCGATACGCAAGGCGGCTCGGAGGGCGCCCAACGAGTTCTTGGGCGCGCGCGGGGCGCGCTTCGCGATCCAACCAAGCTCTCCCCTGTCCAAGAAGCCGCCCGCATTCGTAATGGCCGCAGAACTGGTCGAGACAAACAGGCTGTGGGCAAGGGACGTGGCCGAGGTGGACCCTGCATGGGCCGAGCAACTCGCGGGGGACCTGGCGAAGCGCTCCTACTCCGAACCTCACTGGTCCACCCGCCAGGGTGCGGCCATTGCGCAAGAAAGGGTGACGCTCTACGGCGTGCCGCTTGTCTCCGACAGGGCTGTGTTGTGGGCCAAGGTCAATCCGTTCGAGGCCCGCGAACTCTTCATCAGGAATGCTCTCATCGAGGGACAGTGGACCACCCATCACTCGTTCTTTGCCGAAAACAGGCGCCTGCTCGATGAAGCCTCTGAGATCGAGGCTCGCTCGCGCACCAGGGGGCTTGTGGCCGACGAGGAGGCCCTGTTCGAGTTCTACGACGACAGGATCCCCGACGACACGGTGTCCGCCAGGCATTTCGACAAGTGGTGGAAGGACGCCAGGCGGGATACTCCCGATCTGCTGACCTTCACGAGGGACCTCCTACTACCCGAGGCTCCGTCTTTCGACCCAGGGGACTTTCCCGATGCCTGGCCGCACGGTGACCTCACGCTGCCAGTGACCTACCAGTTCGCACCGGGTGCCCAGGCCGATGGGGTCACCGTCCACGTCCCACTTGCAGTGCTCCCACGCGTGGTCGAAGACGGCTTCGACTGGCTCGTGCCCGGCCTGCTTGCCGAGCTCACCACGGCCACCATTAGGGCGCTTCCCAAGACGGTGCGCCGCCTGTTGGTCCCCGCGCCAGACGTTTCCAGGGACATCATCTCCTGGATGTCGGCAAACGGCCCCGCGTGGGGGGAACGCGTCCGCGCGCGCGGCGATGCGGAGGCATACAGGACCGCCTTCACGCGGGCCGCGCGCGACCTGCGCTCCGTCGAGATTCCCCCCGACGCGTGGGGCGACGTGGATGAACGCCTTCCCTCGCATCTGCGCATCACGTTCAAGGTCACCGAGACCATCGGTGACCGCGAGGAGACGATCGAAGAATCGCGCAATCTCGCCTTGCTTCAACGCAACCTCGCGACGCGGACCGGTCAGGCGGTGCGCGATGCCGTACGCGATGCCGTACCCAACGCAGCGCCGTCGGCCTCGCGGGCGGCCGCTTCACGCACGGGACCCTCGAACCCCGGCCCGCGAACACAGACGGCCCCTACGGCCCCGACGGGTACGGGCATCACCTACGAGCGCGACTCCTTGACCTCGTGGCCGACTGACCTGCCAGGCGGCGTCCTTCCCGAGGTGGTAGAGAGCGACATCGGCGGGGGAACGATCGCGCGCGGATACCCCACGATCATTGAGGAGGTTGGACCCAGGGGCACCGCAGCCGCGCTGCGCATTCTCGCGGACTCAGCCCTCTCTCAAGCGAGCCACGCAGGAGGCGTGCGTCGACTGCTTCTTGCCGATTGTGCGCTTCAAGACAAGCGAGTCACAACGCGGTGGACGGGCGCTCAGGCTCTCTCCCTGGCGGCGTCTCCCTATCGGAACACCCCTGCCCTCGTCGAGGACCTCCAGATGGCCGCTGTGACCGCGCTGACGACGCCCGACGCCAGGGGGCACCCCGACGCCGGGGCGGTGCGCGACGCCGACGCCTACGCGGCCGTTCGCGCCCATGTTCGCCACCATCTTGAGGACGACGTGTTCTCGATGGTCGCGCGAGTGATCGCGGCTCTCGACGCCTCCAGGGAGCTCGACGCCGCCGTCCGCGCGTCAACAAGCCTGTCCCCTGCTGGCAACCCTTACCGAGGTCAGGGCACTCGCGTCGGACCTTGTTGGCGAGGGATTCATCTCCCGCACACCAGCGGGACGGCTCAAGGATTTGCCGCGATACTTGCGCGCGGCAACGCATCGGATTGCCAAGGCCAAAGAGAACCCTGCGAGGGACGCCGAACTGGCGTGGCGCATCTCAGATGTATGGAAAGAGTTCGCTCGCGTGCGGTCGTCCATCGACGTCACTCGATTGTGGCCTGCACGAGCGGCCGAACTGGACCGTGTCAGGTGGATGGTGGAGGAATTCCGAGTCTCCCTGTTCGCTCAGCACCTTGGCACCGACGGCCCAGTGAGCGACAAAAGGATCAAATCTGCCCTCGCGGCCTTCGAGCGGTGACGCGCGGCACACGCTCCTAGCGGGCCACCACGATCTTGAAAGCGTCGTGATGAGGGATGCCCTCGTCCAGGTAGCCGTCGCCGAACGGCGTGTACCCGCGTCTTTTGTAGAACCCAAGCGCGTGATCTTGGGCGCTGAGCTCGACCCTGATACGCCTGCCCTCGCCGAACAGGGCCAGCGCTTGCTTCTCCAATTCGATCATGAGCGCCTTGCCCGCCCCCGTGCCCCTGGCACCAAGCGTCACCGCGAGGCGGCCGATGTGAGGGTACGAAGAATTCATGTTGCCGAAGCCGACGGCGGCGCCGTGTGCCGAATCAGAGTGCGGTGCCACGAGGCGCCCGGTGCCGAGCACATCGCCGTCGTCGCCGTACGCGATGACGTGAAGCGTCCGCGGGTCGACGTCGATCGCGTCTCGCTCGGCTTCGGGGCTCACTCCTTGCTCACCAACGAAGACGGCAAACCGTATGGCCAGGGCCTCGGCGAGCTCCTCCGGTGTGGTGACGGAAATCACGCGCATGGCTTCAGCCTCTCAACTTCCCCAAGGCGTGCGCAAGATCATCGGGGTACTCGGTCGTGAATCTCACCTCGCCGTGACGCGTGGGGTGCTCGAAAGCAAGCTCCTTCGCGTGGAGCCACTGGCGCTTGAGCCCCAACCTCTGGGCCATGACCGGGTCGCCGCCGTACGTGATGTCGCCCGCGAGGGGGTGCTTGATTGCGGCCATGTGGACACGGATCTGGTGGGTGCGACCCGTCTCAAGGTGCACCTCCACAAGGGTCGCGCCTGGGAACATCTCGAGGACCTTGTAGTGAGTGATCGAGTCCCGTCCTCCTTCAACTACTGCGAACTTGTAGTCGGCGGTGGGGTGGCGTCCGATCGGAGCGTCGATCGTTCCTTGAGTTGGTTCGACGTGACCTTGGGCGATCGCGTGGTACACCTTCTCGACCGTTCGCTCCTTGAAGGCGTGCTTGAGCGCCGAATAA
>JAYTGI010000275.1:0-4404 GCA_043733605.1 Demequina sp.
GGCGGCTTCATCTCGTCCGAGTGGGAGTACGCGAAGGCGCTCCAGCTGGTCGAGGAGGACCCCGACGTCTTTGAGCGCATGGACCACTGGGTCGAGGCCGCCGACTGGATCGTGTGGCAACTGTGCGGCACCTACGTGCGCAACGCGTGCACGGCGGGCTACAAGGGCATTCTCCAGGACGGTGCCTACCCTTCGGAGGACTTCGAGGCGGCGCTCAACCCCGCATTCAAGGGTTTCGCGGACCGCAAACTCGCGCACCGCATCGGCCAGTTGGGCGACAAGGCGGGCGGGCTCACGGCCGAGGCCGCCGCCTGGACGGGTCTTCCCGAGGGAATCGCAGTGGCGGTGGGCAACGTCGATGCACACGTCACCGCCCCTGCCGCGAAGGCGGTCGAGCCCGGACAGATGCTCGCGATCATGGGCACGTCGACGTGCCACGTGATGAACGGCACCGCGCTCGCCGAGGTCCCAGGAATGTGCGGCGTCGTCGACGGCGGCATCGTGTCCGGCCTGTATGGCTATGAGGCCGGTCAGTCGGGCGTTGGCGACATCTTCGCTTGGTACGTCAAGAACCAGGTACCTGGCCGCTACTACGACGATGCCGCTGCGGCGGGCAAGTCGATTCACCAGCACCTGACCGATCTCGCATTCGAGGAGCCTGTCGGGGCGCACGGCCTGATCGCTCTTGACTGGCACAACGGCAACAGGTCGGTGCTGGTCGACACGATGCTATCGGGCATCGTGATCGGCCAGACACTTGCCACTCGCGCCGAGCAGGGCTACCGCGCGTTGCTCGAGGCCACAGCCTTCGGCACGCGCACCATCGTGGAAACCTTCAATGCCTCCGGCGTTCCCGTGACCGAGTTCGTTGTCGCAGGCGGACTGCTCAAAAATACGCACCTCATGCAGATGTACTCCGACGTGTTGCGCTTGCCGCTGTCCACGATCGCCTCCGAGCAAGGGCCTGCGCTGGGCAGCGCGATCCACGCGGCAGCCGCGGCAGGCGCGTACGCCTCGGTCGCGGAGGCGGGGGAGGCGATGGGCCGCGTCGAGCGCGGCAAGTACCAGCCGAATCCCGATGCGGCCGATGCATACGACGCCCTGTTTGCCGAATACTCCCTGGTTCACGACTACTTTGGCCGCGGCGCCAACGACGTCATGAAGAGGCTCAAGGCCATGCGCAAGGAGGTGCTCTCGTGACCGAGTGCGACATCGAAGCGATCGAGGCGGTGGTTGCCGACGTGCGAAAGCAGGTCAGCGATCTCCACTCGGAACTCACGCGCTACAACCTGGTGGTGTGGACAGGCGGAAACATCTCGGGACGAGTGCCCGGCCATGATCTGTTTGTGATCAAGCCCTCGGGTGTCGGCTACGACGACCTCACCCCCGACAACATGGTGGTCTGCGACCTCGACGGAAACGTGATCGCAGGGACGAAGGGATCCGAACGCGCGCCTAGTTCCGACACCGCCACTCACGCGTACGTGTATCGCCACATGCCCGAGGTGGGGGGCGTGGTCCACACGCACTCCGACTACGCGGTCGCCTGGGCGGCGCGGCGCGAACCGATCCCGTGCGTCATCACCGCGATGGCCGACGAGTTTGGAGGCGAGATCCCCATCGGCCCGTTCGCGATCATCGGCGATGACTCGATCGGTCGCGGCATCGTCGAGACACTGACGGGGCATCGTTCGCGTGCCGTACTGATGGCCAATCACGGCCCCTTCACGATCGGCAAGGACGCGAGGGACGCCGTCATGGCGGCCGTGATGTGCGAGGACGTGGCGCGGACTGTGCACATCGCTCGCCAGGCTGGCGCAGTTGTTCCGATCCCCCAAGAAGCCATCGATTCGCTTTTTGACCGCTATCAAAACGTCTACGGACAGCCCAAGAAGGAGCAGTAACGATGTCGAGGAGCCTTACCAATGTCTAGGCGCAGTGTGTTGCCCGACCTGACTCGGCTCGAGGTGTGGTTCGCCACCGGCAGCCAGGAGCTCTACGGTCCCGAGACTCTCGCCCAGGTGGCGGAGCAGTCGCAGGGTGTTGTCGACGCGCTCAACGCCGCGAGCGACATCCCAGTCACGATCGTGTGGAAGCCGGTGCTCACGGGTTCCGACGCGATCCGCCGCCTGTTCCTCGACGCCAACGCGGACGACACCGTGCTGGGCGTCGTCGTGTGGATGCACACCTTTAGTCCGTCCAAGATGTGGATCGCTGGCCTCGACGCCAACGACAAGCCCATGCTTCACCTGCACACGCAGGCCAACGCTGCGCTGCCGTGGGGCGAGATCGACTTTGACTTCATGAACCTCAACCAGGCCGCGCACGGCGACAGGGAGCATGGTTACATCGAGGCCCGTATGGGCCTGCCGCGCACCACGGTCGTTGGCCACGCTTCTGACCCCGAGGTTGCCAAGGGCATCGGCACCTGGCAGCGTGCCGCGCTCGGCAGGTGGGCGACCCGGTCAATGAAGGTCGCCCGCTTCGGCGACAACATGCGCTACGTCGCAGTGACAGAGGGCGACAAGACCGAGGCCGAGATCAAGCTTGGCGTTCAGGTCAACACCTGGAGCGTCAATGAACTGGCCGAGGCGGTCCACGCGGTCCTAGATGCCGAGGCAGATGCCTTGGTCGTCGAGTACCTCGACCTCTATGACGTTGCAGATGAGCTCAAGCCAGGTGCGGCCCGTGCCGAGTCGTTGCAGTACGGCGCCAAAGTCGAGATCGGCCTGCGGAACTTCCTCGAGGCAGGCGGCTTCACGGCGTTCACCGACTCCTTCGAAGACCTGGGTGAACTTCGCCAACTCCCCGGCCTTGCGGTTCAGCGCCTCATGGCAGACGGCTACGGGTTCGGGGCCGAGGGCGACTGGAAGACCGCCGTCCTTGTGCGCGCCGCCGCCGTCATGGGCACCGGGCTCCCTGGTGGTGCGAGCCTCATGGAGGACTACACCTACAACATGGAGCCTGGAAACGAGCTGATCCTGGGGGCCCACATGCTCGAGGTGAACCCCGCGCTGTCGTCCGCGAAGGCCAAGCTCGTGATCGCCCCGTTGGGCATCGGCGGCAAGGAGGACCCTGTTCGCTTGGTCTTCACGGCCGACGCCGGTCCCGCGATCGTGGTCGCGATGAGCGACGTGCGTGAGCGTTTCCGTTTGGTCGCGAACGTGGTCGACAACGTCGCACTCCCCGCGCCGATGCCGCACCTCCCAGTGGGCCACGCCGTGTGGAAGCCGCGCCCGGACTTCCGAACGTCGGCCACAGCGTGGCTGATGGCGGGCGCCGCCCACCACACCGTGATGTCCAACCAGGTGGGGCTCGAGGTCTTCCGCGAGTTCGCACGCCTGTCGCGCATCGAACTGCTTGCGATCGACGAGTCGACCTCCGTGGTCGGCTTCGAAAACGAGCTTCGCGCAAACGCCGCGTACTACCGGCTGAACCAGCCCCTCTAGACGCCCCCGGCGGGGACCTTCAAGGTGCAGCGGCCCCCGCCGGGGCACCACTCGTTCGCGTGATCGTCCTTTCTTTCCCGATCCGCACGGAAGTCGTCTGCGACTGTCGGTCCGCGCGCCAGACCCTCGCGGGCCCGCGCCTATCCCACAGGGAAGGCGCGGCGTGCGTCGTCGGCAGGTGGCGACGGCTCGCGAATCGAAATGCCGAGGTGCGCGGCGAGCGAGTGTGCGATGTCGTCGACTTGCGCGTGCGACAGCACGATTCCACGCAGCGAACCGGGGTGCCCGATAGTGCCGAGGGTGGCGTCTGAAACATCGACGTTTGCCATGGTGGCGGCGTCGCTGAGCAGTTCGCCCACGCTACCGCCGCGGACTTGGAGGTTCTCAATGGTCGCCATCGAAACATCGAGAGTGTCGACCCGACAATTGATGAGCGTGAGGCGCCGGATGCGCGTGCCCCTCAGTGAAAGCAGGTCAACTCGCGAGTTGCGGATCGTGACGTCACTGAGCTCGCCGCCGTCGGCCAGGAGCGCTCCCACCCGCAGGTCCGCCCAGGTCGCGTCGCGCCATTCGCCGTCCTGGCAACTCAGGGTCTGAGCGTTCATGCCGCCCACATAGACATCGACGGCGGTGATGCCAGGCAGGTCCGCCGTGTCGGCTGTGCAGTCGACGAGCGCGCACTCGAGCATGCGAACTTCCGCAGCGCTCACGCCCGACAGATCGGCCCCGTCAAGACGCACACCGTCAAGTACGGCCCTGCCCACGAGGTCGCGCACGGTAGCGGTTGCGAGATCGGGCAGGTCGCTGAGTTCGCTCATTCGGGTCACCCTACCAACGGCCGGGGTTCGCTGTCGGTGACGACGTTTAAGATGGACATGCCGGAAATCCGGATCTTTGGCATGCCCTGGAGGCCCCGTTGTCACGTCCCCTCGCGTCCCTGCTTGGGCACGTGCGC
>JAYTGI010000276.1:0-4380 GCA_043733605.1 Demequina sp.
AACCGGAGCGCGTGACTGTCAAGGTCAACGATCGCGAGATCGAAGTTCTCAGCGGCCTGAACATTCTTCAAGCTCTCGGCAACGAGGGCATCAACATTCCCTCGCTGTGCAACGACGTGCGCCTCAAGCGTGCCAACGGCAGCTGCGGCATGTGCGTGGTGGAAGTCGGCTCCGAGCACATCCGCGACGTGAAGGCCTGCCTCACACCCGTCACTCCAGGCATGGAGATCAAGACCCACACCGACCGCCTCGAGGCCTACCGCAAGGTGCGCCTGGAGCAGCTCCTGTGTGACCACAACGCGGACTGCGTCGCCCCTTGTGTGCAGACCTGCCCCGCCAACATCGACATTCAGACGTACCTGCAGCACGTGTCCGATGGCAACTTCGAGGCCGCCATTCGCGTGATCAAGGACCGCAACCCCTTCCCGTCCGCGTGTGGACGTGTGTGCCCTCACCCCTGCGAAGACGAATGCCGCCGCAGCCTGGTTGAAGAGCCCATCTCGATCAACTCGGTCAAGCGCTTTGCTGCCGACTGGGACATGGCGCGCAAGTCGCCATGGCGCCCCCGCCTCGCCGAATCCACCGGCAAGCGCATCGCCGTGATCGGTGCGGGCCCCTCGGGCCTCGCCGCAGCCAACTACCTCGCGATCGCCGGCCACGGCGTCACCGTGTTCGAGAACCAGCCCGAGCCCGGCGGCATGATGCGCTACGGCATCCCCGAGTACCGCCTGCCCAAGACCACGCTCGACAAGGAAATCGACCTCATCGAGTCGCTCGGCGTCAACATCGTGTGCAACAAGGCGCTCGGCACCCACATCAACCTCGAGGACCTCAAGCGCGACTTCGATGCCGTGTATCTGGCGATCGGATCGTGGCGAGCCACCCCGCTCGGCGTCGACGGCGACAACGTCGAAGGCGTCGAGCTTGGCATCAACTACTTGCGCCACGTCACCAAGGGCACTGACGGAGACATCGGCGACAACGTCCTCGTCATCGGTGGCGGCAACACCGCGATCGACTGTGCCAGGGCCGCGCTGCGTAGGGGCGCCAAGAACGTCAAGTTGGTCTACCGCCGCACGCAAGACGAGATGCCCGCCCAGGCAATCGAGGTCCACGAGGCGCTGCGGGAGGGTGTCGAGATGGTCTTCCTCGCCGCGCCGCAGAAGATCTCCGTCGACGAGAACGGCATGAAGGGTCTCCACTGCATGCGCATGGAGTTGGGCGAGCCCGACCGTTCCGGCCGCCGCCGCCCCGTTCCCGTCGAGGGAAGCAACTTCGTGATCGAAGCCGACACCATCATCGGCGCGATTGGCCAGAACACGGACACCGGCTTCCTCTACAACGACCTGCCGGTGCGCCTGGACAAGTGGGGCAACATCGACATCGACGGCTTCTCGATGCAGACGTCCGAGTCGAAGATCTTCTCGGGTGGCGACTGCGTGACGGGACCCGCCACTGTCATCGCCGCGATTGCGGCCGGCCGACGCGCCGCTGCCGCCATCGGCGAGTTCGTCACCAACGGCTACATCAAGCCAAGCCACGAGGACTACTCATGCAGCCGCGGGTCTCTCGAGGACCTGCCGCAGGCCGAATTCGAAGACATCCCCAACCTGTCGAGGGCCGTCATGGCCGAGCTAGGCATCGAGGACCGCTTTGACGGCTTCCCCGAGGTCGAACTGGGCCTCACTGAGGTACAAGCCCGTGCCGAGGCCGCCCGCTGCCTCTCGTGTGGTTGCTCCGCACAGAACACGTGTTCGCTCCGCAAGGAGGCCACGGCCCACGAGGTGATCTTCGAGCCGACGCTTCACGTGCGCCCCCGCACGCCCATCATTCGGGACCACCAGTTCATCATTCGCGATCAGAACAAGTGCATTTCTTGCGGGCTGTGCGTGGCCGCATGTTCCGAGATCATGGGTCCTGGTGTGCTTGCGTTCCAGTTCCGCCAGGGTCAGATGCGAGTGTGCACAAGCACGGGTGAGCCGCTCAACATGACCGACTGCGTCTCGTGTGGCCAGTGCGTGCGCGCATGCCCCACCGGCGCCTTGGACTACGAGCGCGAACGCGGTGACGTCTTCACGGCCATCAACGACCCGACTAAGGTTGTCGTCGGCTTCGTCGCCCCAGCAGTGCGTGCGCACATCGCCAAGGAATACGGGCTCACGCACGCTGAGGCGGCCCCGTTCATTGCGGGCATGATGAGGAAGATCGGCTTCGACAAGATCTTCGACTTCGTGTTTGCGGCGGACCTCACGATCATGGAGGAAACGACCGAGCTGTTTGGTCGCCTCCAGGGCGACGCCCCCATGCCGCTCTACACCTCGTGCTGCCCCGGTTGGGTCAATTACGCCGAGCGCCGGTACCCGGGCATCATTCCTCACCTCTCAAGCTGCAAGTCGCCCCAGCAGATGATGGGTGCGACCGTCAAGGGTCACTTTGCCAAGAGCGAGGGCATCAGCCTCGACGACCTGTACACCGTCTCAATCGTTCCTTGCATGGCAAAGAAGTCCGAGGCCGCGCGGCCCGAGTTCGCCCCCGAGGGCATTCGCGACGTCGACGCGGTGCTCACGACGACCGAATTCCTCGAGATGGTGCAGATGCTGCGCCTCGAGAAGGAAGACATCGTGCCAGGTGAGTTCGATGCGCCGTACAAGCAGGTGTCCGGCGCAGGCGTGCTCTTCGGTTCGTCGGGGGGAGTGGCCGAGGCCGCTACCCGCATGGCGGTCGAGAAGCTCACCGGAGAACGCCTCCGCACCCGGCTCGACTTCGAGCCGGTCGAGGGTTACCCGGGAGTCAAGGTGGCCACGGTCGAGGCGCCAGGACGGACGTTGCGCATCGCGGCGATCTCCGGCCTCGGCAATGCCGACGCTGTGATCAAGCGACTGCTCGCAGGCGACGACATGGGATTCGACCTGGTCGAGATCATGGCGTGCCCAGGCGGCTGCATCAACGGCGCCGGTCACCCCAAGCCCAAGAGCCAGGGCGAAACCGGAATCAAGACGATGATCCTGTCGAACATCGACGAGGACATGGCCCTCAAGGATTCGCAGCAGAACCCCGACATTCTGCGGCTCTACGAAGACTTCTACGGCGAGCCAAACTCCCACCTCGCCCACGATCTGCTTCACACCACGTACGCCCCTTTCCGCGGCGACGTCCTGCCCCAATAACTGCCACGAAGGAAAACCCCATGAAGAAGACCCTTACCGCGTCGGGCGCCCTGCTCGCCGCGTTGATCCTCACCGCGTGCTCGTCCGGCACGGCCGCAACCGTCACGTCGCCGTCGCCTTCCGCCTCCGTGGTGGTATCGGCGCCCGCTCCCGTACCCGTCACCATCAACATCGCCTCCCTCAAGGGCCCCACGACCATGGGGCTCGTTGGCCTCATGGATAACGCAGCCAAGGGAACGGCCGCCGAGGACTACAAGGTCACGATGTACGCGTCGCCCGACGAGGTTGTTCCGCTCGTCGCACAGGGCAGCGTCGACATGGCGCTCGTCCCCTCCAACCTTGCCGCCGTGCTGTACGCGAAGACCAAGGGAACCGACGCGCAGATCTCGGTGATGGCGATCAACACTCTGGGCGTGCTCAACGTCGTCGAGTCGGGCGACACCGTCAAGTCGATCGCCGACCTCAAGGGCAAGACCGTCTACCTGACGGGCAAGGGCGCCTCGCCCGAGTACGTCATGAACTACCTGCTGACGCAGGCGGGCCTCGCTCCAGGCGTCGACGTCGACCTCCAGTTCCTCACGGAGCACACAGAGGTTGTCGCCAAGCTCGCCTCGACGCCCGGATCGATCGGCGTCCTTCCGCAGCCGTTCGTGACGATCGCCGAGGCCAAGAGCCCAGGCCTTCGTACGGCGCTTGACCTCACCAAGGAGTGGGCTGCCGTGTCTCCCGACTCGCAACTCATCACCGGCGTCGTGGTCGTGCGCAACTCCTTCGCGACCCAGAACCCCGAAGCCGTCGCGCAGTTCATGACGGACTACGCGGCGTCAACGGAGTGGGTCAACGCGAAGCCCGCCGACGCCGCACCGCTGATCGTCGCCGCCGGCATCGTGCCCGACCCTGCGCTCGCTGAGAAGGCCATCCCGCTGTCCTACATCACCTTTGTGTCCGGTGCGGAGATGAAGTCCTCGCTCAGCGGCTACCTGCAGGTGCTGTTTACTGCGGACCCGAAGTCGGTCGGCGGAAGCATGCCTGGAGATGACTTCTACTTCGCCGGATAAGACCGGCACAGTGTCGCGGGCGGTCGCCCGCCGCATCGGCGCGGCTGCTTTCTGGCTCGCGGTGTGGCAGGCGGCCGCCTTGGCCGTTCACAGGGACTTCTTGCTCGCCTCGCCGATGCAGGTGGCGCGCACCCTCGTCGCTCTGGTGCCGACGG
>JAYTGI010000277.1:0-11465 GCA_043733605.1 Demequina sp.
GCACCTTCAGCGCCTCCGGGTCCGAGCGGAACTGGTTCTGCACCTGGCCCGGACCTGAGACTGTCGCGTCTCGCGGCAACTCAAGGAGGCGAAGCTTGCCGTAATCCGGATCCTTGACGCCCGGAGTATTGCCCGTCTCCGAGTTGACCGCCAAGAATCCCGTCAGCACGTTCCTCTCGGACGTGCCTTGCGGAATGAAACTGCTCGTCAGCGAGAAGGATGGCACGTCTTGGCCGGGCATTTGCAGCGTCAGGTAGTACGGCGGCTGCTCGACGGTGTCCTTCGTCGGGTCCTTGGGGTTCGCCCAGAAATCCTGACCCGAGTAGAAGTCGGAAGCGTCCGTCACGTGGTAGCGCGTGAGCTGGTAGCGCTGGATTGAAAAGAGGTCCTCTGGGTAGCGCATGTGGCTCATCAGGTCGGCGCTCATGTCGGAATACGGCTTGAGGGTCGAGGGGAACACCTTCTGCCACGTCTGCAGAATGGGGTCCTCCGGATCCCACGCGTAAAGAGTCACGGTGCCGTCATACGCGTCCACCGTCGCCTTCACGGAGTTCCTCACGTAATTGAGCACATTGGGTTTGAGCGGATCGGGATTGGCAAAGAGCGTCGTTGACGTGATGGATGCCGAATATGGGAAGTTAGCCGTCGAGGTGTATCCGTCGACCACCCAGACGACCCGACCATCGACCACTGCGGGATACGACGTGGCGTCGAGCTTGAGATAGGGCGCCACTCGCTGCACCCTGTCGATCGGATCGCGATAGTACAAGATCTGCGAATCAGGCGTCACTCGGTCCGAGAAGAGGATCTGCTGTTCACCAAACTTCAACGCGTACATGAGCCGCGCGAACGTGCTCCCAATCTTGGGACCGCCGTCGCCCGTAAAGGTGTTGTTGACTTGGCCATCAGCGCCGTCGTCGGGATAGTCGAGTTCCCAAGGTGCCGTGCCTTTGGGGGAACCGACGATCGAGTAGCCGGGGACGCCCGTTCCAAAATAGACGCGCGGTTCGTACGTGCCGAGCTCGCCAGTGGACGGAATCCCGGATTGGTAGAAGACGGGTCGACCGTCGGTCTCGACACGGTTGCCGTACGCAGCGACCACGCCGAAGCCGTGCGTGTACACCGTGTGGTCGTTGACCCACGTGCGGTTCTCGGCGCTCAGCCCATCGAGGTTGAGCCCGCGCACTGCGATCACCGTGTCGCGCAGTTCGCCGCCGATGCGGTACCTGTCGACGGTGAGCGTGCTGGGGAACGAGTAGTACTGCTTGTTTTGCTGCAACTGCTGGAACGTGGGCGACACGACGTTGGGGTCGAGCAAGCGAATTTGCGCCGTCGTGTCTGCGTCGGCGCGCAAGGCTTCTGCGTTCGCTTGGGAGGTTGCCTTGTACTGCGACGCATCGACATTGTCGATGCCGTAGGCGTACCGAGTCGCATTGATATCGCGCTGAATGAATTTCGCCTCGTACTCTTGCGCGTTTGGCTCGACCTGGAAGTTCTGGACGATCGCAGGGTAGACGCCGCCTACCACGATCGCGGAAAGTGCCATGAGACCCACGCCTGTCGCGGGAATGCGCCAGTCGCCGCGCCAAATCACCAGCAGGAACATCACACCGACGACGATGGCAATGCCCGCGAGGATCGACCGCGCGGGCAGAATCGCGTGTACGTCGGTGTAGCTCGCGCCCGAGAACCGGTCTCCCTGATTGAGCACCAGTGAGAATCGACTCAACACGTAGTTGGCGGCGATGCCGACCATCACAATGAAGCCGAGCACTGCGAGCTGAGTACGCGCGCCCTTGCTTGCGACAAAACGCCTGCCGCCGCCAGAAATGCCGCCGTACAGAAAATGCACGAACGCCGCGAGGATGGCGCACATCACCGCAATCCCGAGCGCGAAAGAGACAAGCGCGTTGAGCACGGGGAGCGTGAAGACGTAGAACGACGCATCGAGATTGAACTGCGGGTCCTTCACGCCGAAGGGCGTGCGGTTGAGGAACGCCAGAAACTCCGCCCACTTGCCCGACATCACGGCACCGGCGACGATCCCCACCAGCACAGGCAGCAACTTGGTGACGACTCGCTCGATCGGCCGGATCTGCTCGCGGTACTGGTCGAGCGGCGTGGACCGCGGCGCGGAAGGCGCGGGTCGGATTGACCTCGCCCAGCGCAGAGAGCCCCACACGGCGAACGCGGAAAGGACGGCGAAGATCGCGAAGATCACCGCGCGTGCGATCCACTGGGTGCTCCACACGTTGAAGTAGCCGACCTGCTGGTACCAGACCACCTCGGTCCACACGTTCGCGAACACGACGGTCACGACCACCACCACGGCCACAATGAAGACGGCGATCGCTAGCGGCGACCTACGTCTTGGCACATCGACGGGTCGCGGACGACGGACGGGGCGTTCCTCGTCAAAACTCACGGGTGATCCTTACTTGTTGGACTTGTCGGGGGCTGCATTGCACGTGCGCAGTCCGTCGGTCTTTCCCTGACCGATAGCCACGATGGCGGCATAGGCATCGGTAAGGTCGTTGACTGCGTAAACGCTGAGACCCGCGGGAATGTGCCCGATGACGTCTGGGCAATTTGCGGCAGGCGCGAGGAAGTATTCCGCCCCTGCTCCGCGCGCACCGTTGAGCTTGTACTGAATTCCCCCTATGGGGTACACCTTGCCATCGACGTAGATCTCTCCAGTGCCTGCAACCTTTGCGCCGTGGAGCTCATCTTCAGGCGTGAGTTTGTCCATGATCGCGAGGGCGAACATCATGCCTGCGCTCGGCCCACCCACCCTGTCGATGTCCACCTTGACCTGTATGGGAAGGTCGAAACTGGGGTCGATCGAAATCCCCATGAGCGCCCTTCCGTCCTCGGCCGCGATCAGATCGAACGTCGCGTCGACGCTTGTTGCGCCCCTCTTCACGGTCAGGGTGAGCGTGTCGCCTGGCTTGCGCGCTTGGAGCTCCCGCGTGAGGTCCGAGTATGACAACAGCGTTTCGCCGTCCGCCGCGGTGATGACGTCGCCAATTTTGAGCAGGCTCTTAGCGTTCGAGGTATCGAGGATGCTCGCAACCTTCATCGTGGCTGGCACCACGACACCGCTCGCTTCGAGCGCAGAGACCGTCGCCGACTCCTGAGAAGAGATCCAGTCGTCGGCGCTTTGTTTCGCCTCTTGCTTTTGCTCTTGGGGGGACCGGTAGACGCGCTCGACCGGGGCAACCGTGCTGTTGGAAGAGAGGAAAGCCTCGATGACCCTGCCAACTGTGAAGGCGCGCTTGTCTCCTGTGCTGAGCGAGACCGTCGTGAGCCGCAGCTCCCCCGTCGAGTCATACGTCGGGGCACCGTCGATCGCGACGAGCGGCACTCCATCCTTGGACGCCAACGTGTCGTAGGTTGGTCCCGGCTCTTCGATCACGTACGGCGAGGGCAAAATGGTCAGCACCGCGATCAGGAACGATGACAACAGACCAGTGGCCGCCATCACCATCGCCTTGCGGGTCGCCGTCCGCTCGCTCAAGGCGAGGAACACTTCGTCATCGGGATTGGTCACACATCCATCATTGCCCATAGCGAACGTGAGCCCCAATCGCGGTTGCCGTTCGTTACCGTTGGTCACAACGGGGAAGCACTCTGAAGGAGACACGATGGCGGACGCCGAGGAGCCGTGGATGCGGCTTTTGCGAGAACTCTTTGGCGACGATGCCGATGAGGCAATGGAGCAGATGCAGCGGATGGGCATGGATCCTTCCGTGTTGGCGCAGGCCTCGGGAATGGGCAACACCCCGGGAATGGTCGATCACGTGCTCTCGCAGATTCGGGCCCTCATGTCGCAATCGGCAGGCGAAGACGTGAATTGGACGCTCGCGCACGACGTTGCGCGCGGTGTTGCGGCTCAAGGCGGGGACCCCATTGTCTCGGCGGCCCAAGCCCGCGACTACAGGGCGGCCGTCACTGAGGCCGAATTGTGGCTCGATGCCGCCACCGACTTTGACCCTTCGCGTGCCCAGCCTGCCGTATGGAGCAGGGCCGAATGGGTCGAGGCGACCCTGCCGACGTGGAAGCACCTCGCGGGGCCCGTCGCGTCATCCGTGTCTCAAGCGCTCGGGGGCGTGCTGCGCAGCGAGGAAGGAGCCCTTGACGGCGAGGCCACCCGCGGGCTGATCGACACCGTGAGCCCCACCGTGTGCGGGATGCACGTGGGTCAAGCCGCAGGGGCCATGGCGCGTGAGGCCTTTGGCGCCACCGACCTAGGAATCCCGCTTGTCGAGGAACCCCGCGTCGTGGTGGTGCCCAGGGCGATCGAGGCGTTCGCGGAAGGGCTGGACGTCGATCTGGCCGACGTACGGCTGTATCTGGCGCTGCGCGAGGCCGCGCATGTGAGGCTCTTCCAGGCCGCATCGTGGTTGCCTGGACAGCTTCACGCGGCAATCGCGCGCTACGCGCGGGGCGTGACCGTCGATATCGAAGCTTTGGACAACGCGGTCAAGGACGCGGGCTTGGGAGACCCTGCCGCTCTCCAGGCCGCGCTCACCACTGGGATCTTCTCTTCGGCGCACACCGAGGAACAGAAGGCGACGCTCGAGTCGATTGAGACTTGGCTTGCGCTGATCGAGGGGTGGGTGGACGAAGTCACGGCAAGGGCTGCCGCGCCGCATCTGCCTGCGCTCGGCCAGTTGCGCGAAATGATGCGCAGGAGGCGCGCAGCTGGAGGGCCCGCGGAGGACACGTTTTCCGCATTGCTTGGCCTCACGCTGCGCCCGCGCCGTCTGCGAGATGCATCGGACCTCTGGGGATTGCTCACTGCTCGCGTGGGATCCGAGGCAAGGGACGCCTTCTGGTCGCACCCCGACTTGCTTCCCGACGCCGAGAAGTTGGCTGAGTGGCGTGTCTGGGTGGACGCCGCCTCAAGCCCGGCGAAGGCAGACGACATCGACAAAGAGATCGCGCAGTTGCTTTCCGGCACCTGGGAAGGCAATTCTGGCGGCGACAACGAATCAGACACCCCGAGCGGCGCCTAACGGGTATTGTCGTGATGCGCGTCTACGCTTGACGCAACGGACCCTCGAGTGGGGGGCCAGCGGCACATGCCGCACGATGTAAGAAGGAGAAAGCTCATGGCCGAGAAGTACCAGGGCGAGTTCTACTGCGTGAAGTGCAAGGCCAAGCGCACCACGGAGGGCGACGTAGTCGTCTCCGAGAACGGGCGACGCATGGCGAAGGCTGTGTGCCCCGAGTGTGGCACCAAGCTGAACCGTATCCTCGGCAAGGCGTAACAACCTTTCCAGACGTCAAGGCCGGGTACCTTCGGGTACCCGGCCTTTGTCGTCCGACGGATACCGTCGTCCCACGGATACCGTCGTCCCACGGAGGCCGTCGTCCCACGGATACCGTCGTCCCACGGAGGCGCCCGGCGGCTCGGGTGATTGGGGCCTGTGGATAGCGCGCGGGCGGGCCAAGCAGATGTCACCCTGTTCCAATGAGACTGCGACATGGTTCTCGCGTGCTCGACAGGGGCGACGGCACTGTTCAGGTGGGCTTGCGTTCGCCGGTAGTGTTCTCCGGCTTGTCGGTCGAGCAGAGGCGCTTCGTTGAAAGACTTGAGACCGCGAAGTGGGTGACGAACCGGTCGAGCGCCCCATTTGAGGACATCGTGTCGCTCCTTGATGACGCGGGATTGCTCGCAGACCGGCCCGCCGAACGCCGCACCGTAGCGCTCAACGACGCTGGACCACTCGGCGTGAACGTGGGCATCGCGCTAGCGCGCGCAGAGTGGGCCGTCCGTTTCGAGGATGACGCCCCCGCGTCTGCGAGCCCTCCCCACACATATGCTCCCGGCACTCTCGCGACAACGCGCCAGGCCGCGGCGGCCGACGCCGTCGCGAGGCTCGTTCCCGGAGCCGACGTTCGCGTGGGAGCGGCCCGCGCCGACGCGTGGGTCTTGGTGTCGCACGGCGCGCCCGCAATCGAAGCCGCGTTGGCGCTCATGTCCGCAGACACTCCGCACCTTTTTGTGGTGACGGACGAACTCGGGGCCACTGTCGGACCGTTCGCGGTACCTGGCGTGGGAGCGTGCGGGCTTTGCGACGGCCTCGCGAGGACTGCGGCCGACCCCGCGTGGCCGCGCCTCTCACTGCAACTTCGCGCGCCCTCCGTGGCGCCGCCCACTGCGGAAGCTGACGTCACGGCGTCGATCGCGGGTCTCGTGTGCGGCGCCCTTGGCGCGTGGCGCGCTGGAGACTCACGCGCGTGGCTAGACAGCGTCTGGTGCCTGACGGCTGACGCGCCGCCCGTTTCCCGCGCGATTGCCGCCGATGCCGAATGCGGTTGCGGCGCCGCCGCTCCCGTGGGGGATGAGCTCGCCGCACGCAGGGCAAAGTTTCCGTGAACCTCAGTGGGCTGCGACGACCTTGAGGATTTCGAGGCCATAGCGGTCAAGTTTGGTCGCGCCCACGCCGTGAACCTTCGCGAGTTCACCCAAGGTCTGGGGCCTGTTCTTCGCGATCGAGATCAAGGAGCTGTCGACCAACACGGTGAAGGCGGGCTTCGCATCGGCTTGGGCGTGCTCCCATCGCCACGCCTTGAGCGCATCGAAGAGGTTCAGCTGGTCCACATCGAGGTCGTGCGATGTGGCGCGCGCGGCGCGCTGTAGCTGAGCGGGCCGAGCGTCGGGCCACCACTTCTCGAGGAACCGAGTTCGCTTGCGCGTCGCCTTGCCGCCCTCCTTGCGGGAGCGCGCAAAACTGAGGTTCAGATGCACACGGGCGCGGGTCACTCCCACGTACAAGAGGCGCCTCTCCTCCTCGACGGCCTCGTCCGTCTCGGCGAGCGAGATGGGCAGAAGTCCCTCTGACATTCCCACCATGAAGACGGCGTCCCACTCGAGACCCTTGGCCGCGTGGAGCGTGCTGAGGGTCACGCCTTCGACGGCGGGAGCGTGCTGCGCCGATGCGCGCTCCGCGAGTTGCTCCACGAACGTGCGCATCGAAGCCCCCTCGCCCGTCGCGGCAATCGACTCGGCGTCCGTGTCGTCTGCGAGTTCCGCAAGGGCCTGGAGGGACTCCCAGCGGTCTCGCACGGCACCGCGTGCCGCTGGAGGCTGCTCGGTCCAGCCCGCGCTCTCGAGCGCCAAACGCGCTTGCACGCCAAGCGGCTCGTCCGTGGCGGATACGGCGGCTCCTCGCAACAGGAGCATCGCCTTGCGCACCTCGTCACGCCCAAAGAATCGCTGGCCGCCGCGCACCAAGTAGCCGATGCCTCGCGTCGCGAGCGCCCCCTCGAACGCCTCCGATTGGCTATTGGTGCGGTACAGCACCGCGATCTCGCGGGCGGAAACGCCCGCTGACATGAGCGCATCGATGCGCACGGCGACTCCCTCCGCCTCGGAGACATCGTCCGCATACGCGTGAAAACCGACGGCAGGGCCTGATGGACGTTGGGCGACCAACTCGAGGCCACCCCCCGCGTTGGTGCGCTGAGCCATGATGCCGTTGGCCAGCGTCACGACCTGCGGCGTGGATCGGTAGTCACGCACAAGGCGCACAATGGCGGCGTCCTCATACTTCCTGGTAAATCCAAGCAGGTACTGAGGCGAGGCGCCCGCAAACGAATAGATGGTCTGAGCGGGATCCCCCACCACGCACAACTCGCGGCGACCTCCCAGCCACTGGTCGAGCACGTATGCCTGAAGCGGAGACACATCCTGGTATTCATCAACGACAAAGTGCTTGTACTGGCGCCTGATCTGTTCCCCAACATCGTGGTGACGGCCGATCATGTCGGCGAGCAGCAGCAGGATGTCCTCGAAGTCGAGGACAACAGCCTCGGTCTTCGCTTCCTCGTAGGCCCTCAAGACGTCGACGACTTGGGCGCGCTCGATTCCCGCAGGAGCGGGCCGGCCGGTGTCTGTCGTGAACTGCACGTAGTCCTCTGGGGCAACCAACGTGACCTTTGCCCACTCAATCTCGGAGGCGAGGTCGCGCACCGTGAGTCGGTCGACGCTCAGTCCGGCGGAGCGCGCGGCGCGGCCGACGAGCGGCGCCTTCTGGTCGACGAGGGACGGCATCTGCCCGCCTACCACTTGCGGCCAGAAGTAACTCAGCTGGCGCAAGGCTGCGGCGTGGAATGTACGTGCCTGCACGCCATCGGCGCCCAATTGGCGAAGGCGCGTGCGCATCTCCCCCGCCGCCCGTGCCGTGAAGGTCACGGCCAAGACCGAGTGAGGGTTGAACGCGCCCACACGAACCCCGTACGCCATGCGGTGAGTGATGGCCCTGGTCTTGCCCGTGCCAGCGCCCGCGAGGACGCACACGGGGCCGTGGAGGGCCGTGGCGACCTCGCGTTGTTCGGGGTCAAGGGCTTCGAGAAGTTCGTCGGCAGACATCGGCGCCATTGTGTCAGGCGGGGGTGACGCGTGGACGCCATCCACCATCCGTCGAAAGCCGCGCGGTCATGCCATTGTTGTCTTGTGACGGACCCTTGTGCAGACGATCTTGGCGCTCAGAAGTTCGCCGGAACCGCCCAGGCCTACGCCTCGTCGTTCGCGTTGCTGTGCATGGGTGCGGTGGAACCTCTGCTTGCCTCGGTTGGTCTCGGTCCCGGAACCGCCACAGGAGTCCGCTTCCTGGACGTCGGAACAGGCACAGGCTCGGTGATGCGACGCGTTGCCGACTGGGGCGGTGATGTGGTGGCCGTCGACCCTGACGAGGGCATGCGCCGTCTGGCCGCCCTGGCCGCACCTAATGCAGAGGTTCGCGCGGGCATCGTTCCCGGCTTGCCGTTCCACGACGGCCTGTTCGACGTCGTCGTCGCAAACTTCGTGGTCAATCACGCCACCAACCCTCTCGCCGCGGTGAGGGACATGGTCCGCGTTGCGGCGTCTGGTGGCAAAGTGGGGGCGACGATCTGGCCAGGTGACAGGGGCGTGCTCGGAAGCGTGTGGTCGGGCGTCGCCGCCGCAGCAGACGAGGCCTGGCCGCCGCAACCGCTGTGGGTCGAGGGGGACTTCCCGCGGAACCCAGAAGGCATCGGCGGATTGTTTACGCGGGCAGGACTGGGTGACGTCGAGTCCAGGCTGCTGCGCTGGGACACGACTATCGATCGAGAGCGGCTCTGGGACGGAGTCGCCGCAGGCGTGGCAGGCATCGGTCGCCTCGTCGCAAGCAAGCCTGCCGAAGTCCAGGCCCGAATGAGGGCCGCATATGACCGCCTCGTGGAGCCATATTGCGACGCCGACGGTCTCACGCTGCCCACCATCGCCGTGCTGGCAACCGGCACAAAACAATGACCATCCGCAGCAGCAACTTACCGATTCGCTCCACGAGTCGATCGGGCACCGCTGGCAGTTTTACGTCGCCGGCGTGCTCTCGTAGAGTCCGATCGCGTTGCCGTCCGGATCGGCGAACACGGCCCACCAGCTCGAGTCGTTTATCGGCTCCTTGCCGCGCACAACGGCGCCACCTTTGACGACGGCGACCTTGAGGGCGTCGTCGATTGAGTCGACCTCAACATAAGAGCGCGGCTGGGTGAAACCCTCGTCACGTGGCGCCAGGCCGCCTCCGCTGATCTGATTGGGGGCGCGCCACATCGGGTAGCCCTCGAACCCGGGGACCTCCGCGATGGACCAACCAAAGACCGCGCCGTAGAAGCCAGCCGCGGCCGCCAGGTCCGCGACGGGAATGTCGATGTGTGTGATGTCGCCGTGCGCCATGAGGCCTCCTATGGCTCGTGCGGCGCCTACGGGGGCTTTCGCGCCGCTCTTGCCATTGTGGGGCGCGGGCGCGGAGGAATCAACCGCTGGGGCGAATGACGAAACGGCCGCCGATACCCGAGGCATCGGCGGCCGATCGCGCGGCACGGGCTGGACTACTGCGTGGGAGGAAGGAGCACCGTGTCCACCAAGTACACGGTCGCGTTGGCGGTCTGCACGCCACCGCAAATCACCATGGAGTTGCCGTTGACCATGAGGTTGTCACCGGAGCCCGTGACCTCGAGGCTGGCACCGTTGACCGTCGCGTGGGTGCCGACGATGTCCGCAGGCTCGATCTGGCCTGGCACAACGTGATACGTGAGAATCGACGTCAGCAGGCCACTATCGGTCTTGAGCGCGTCGATCGTGGCGGCGTCAATCTTGGCGAACGCATCGTCCACCGGTGCGAACACGGTGAATTCGCCGCCGTTGAGCGTGTCAACGAGATTGACGCCAGGGTTGAGGCCTCCGCTTACCGCTGCCGTCAAGGTGGAGAGCAGCGGGTTGTTGGATGCCGCCACGGCCACAGGGTCCTGGGACATGCCCTGGACGGATCCGGCGCCATCAGGAACCGCCGTGTCGTAGGCCGAGCATCCGGCTCCCACGAGGTTGGCGTAGGCATCCATCGACGCGGTCTCGCTGGGGGTGGGCTCCTGGGACATGGCCGGTGAGGGCGCCATCGTGTTCATGGCCTCAGAGGTGCTTGATTCCGAGTCCGAGGCGGTGCAGGCTGACAGGGCGAAAAGGCTGGCCACTGCGAGCGAGATCCCTGCCGAGTACTTCATCTTGCTGGCGAGCATAACTACCTCCGAAATTGCGGTCCGCGGTCACGGGCCGATGGTTGCGACGCCCTCGGGTGGGCGCCCGCCGCGATTACGGCGTCAACCAGCGTTCGCCCGGCTTTCTCCCACGGATTGGAAATTCTCGCGCTTTCGCCCGAATAGGTTGTTTAGGAGGGACGACGATTCGATGCAATCCGCGGGAGGGTGGCGCGCGAACTTGGGTCATGAACGCCCAACCCGCCATCGCCAAAGGAAGGCACTGACATGACGCTCGTTATCATCGGACTGCTGGGAGGACTGATCACCGGCATCTCGCCGTGCATCCTGCCCGTGCTGCCCGTCATCTTCCTGACGGGAGGTGCGCGATCGGCGCGCATCGACCTTGGCAACGGGCTGTCGGCAGGGGGATTGGCCGCGGCGACACCCACAGTGTCGCGATGGCGCCCTTACCTGGTGATCGCCGGCCTCGTGACCAGTTTCACGGCCGTCACCCTCATCGGTTCTCTCGTGTTGAACGCCCTCGGATTGCCTCAGGACATCGTCAAATGGGTCGCGATGGGCGTTCTGGTGCTGATCGGCATCGGCCTCATCGTGCCCGCATTTTCGCACCTGCTTGAGCGCCCGTTTGCCTTCCTTCCCCGCAAGCAGGTCGATGCTCGAAGCGGCGGTTACGGCGTGGGCCTGGCCCTCGGCGCGGTGTTCGTGCCGTGCGCGGGACCCGTACTGGCCGCCATCATCGTCGCCGGATCCACGGGCCAGATCGGCTGGGGCACAGTGCTGCTCACCGTGTCGTTCTCCCTGGGAGTCGCGGTCCCCTTGCTCTTTTTCGCGCTGGCTGGTCGCAGGCTCGCGGAGCGCATCAAGGCGTTCCGCACGCGCGAGCGCGGCCTGCGCATCACCGCAGGCGCCGCCATGATCGCACTGTCGATAGGGCTCGC
>JAYTGI010000278.1:0-4346 GCA_043733605.1 Demequina sp.
CTGGCGGCATCGGCCGCATGGCTGCAAGGGCGCACCGTCGGCGTCGACGCACGCGAACGCGACCAGGCGGGTGCCAAGGGCGTCGGTGTGCAGCTTGGAGACGAGCGCGCACTCGGCGCACAGCGTGAGACCGTATGACGCGTTCTCGACGTTGGCGCCGGTGACGATGTTGCCCGTGTCGGTCAGTGCTGCGGCGCCCACTGGGTAGTGGGAGTACGGCACGTATGCGCGCGCAGAAGCGGCGCTCGCCGCCGAGCGCAGGGCGCCCCAATCGATGTCAGTCATTGGCTACTTCTTGTAAGGGATGTTTTCCGCGGCCGGCGGGCGCGACCTACCCACGAGCCCCGCGACGGCAAAGATCGTGGCGAGGTAAGGCAACATGGCCAGGAACTCACTGGGGATCGGCGAGCCGATGACGCCCAACTGAATGCGCAGGGCGTCGGCAAAGCCGAACAGGAGCGCGGCCAACAGGGCGCCCTTCGGGTTCCAGCGGCCCAGGATCATGGCGGCCAAGGCGATATAGCCCTTGCCAGCCGTCATCTCCTTGGAGAACGCCAGGCCCGAGGCGACGGTGAAGAACGCGCCACCAAGTCCGGCGATCGCGCCACCCAGGATGGTGTTGCGCACCCGGGTGCGGTTGACCTTGATGCCCACCGTGTCGGCGGCCATGGGGTGCTCACCCACGGCGCGCACACGCAGGCCCCAGCGGGACTTGAACAGCATGATCTGGAACACGATCACGATCGCGTACATGAGGTAGACGAGCGCGTTCTGATCGAACAGCACGGGGCCAATGATGGGGATGCCACTCAGCAAAGGGATCGGCAAGTTGCCCATGATCACGCCGCCCTGCGCGCCGATCTGTGCACCCGCCTGGTTGAGATCCTTGTTGTCGCTCAGCACCGTGGAAAACAGGAAGCTGGTAATTCCAACCACCAGCACGTTGAGGACAACGCCCACCACGATCTGATCCACCCAGTACCTCACGGCGAACAGGGCCAGCAGCGCACCGACGAGCGCACCCGCGATGGGCGCCGCAAGCATGCCCAGGTAGGCGTTCTGCGTCACGGAGGCGACCACAGCCGCGAGGAACGCGCCGCCGAGCAGCTGGCCCTCGATGGCGATGTTGACGATTCCAGACCGCTCGCACAGCGTGCCAGCCATCCCCCCGAATACCAGCGGCACCGCGAGGAATACTCCAGACACGAGCAGGCCAGTGACGGCCATATCGGTGTTCGCGCGCCCGGCCCCCGCCCACGTCATCAGCGAGGCCATGAAGACCACTGCGAAAACGATAGGGAGCCACACGCCCACGCGCATGCGGCGCCGCTGAGCCCATACCTGGAAGCAGGCGAGGGCGAGCAGGACGATGGAAAGTGTGATGGTCGAAGGCTGGGAAGGCACAGAGAAGTGGGGCAGGTTGATGGTGTCGTTTGGTCGGGAAACGGCGAAGCTTGTGGTCACCCGGCTGGAGGTGCCGAATCCGAAGACCGCCAGGCTGACGAACCCGATCGCCCCGTAGCCGATCGCGGCCTTCCATCTCTTGACGAATGACGGCGCGGATCGATCCGCCGTGAAGGGTACCGACGCTTCGATGGTGGTCATGCCGTCACTTCCTTGGGGTGGCGAGGCTCGGGCAATCGGAACAGGAATCGCACCAGCGGCGGGGCCGCAATGAACAACACGATCACCGACTGGATGACAAGCACGATGTCGATCGGCAGGCCCGCCTGTGCCTGGAGGGTGGGACCCGCGGCCCGAAGCCCACCAAACAAGATGCCCGCCGCCACGATGCCTGCCGGGCGGGAACGCCCCAAAAGGGCGACGGTGATCGCATCGAATCCGATCGAGCCTGCGACACCCACCGTGAGCGACTTCTCGGTGCCAACGACTTGGCTTCCGCCCGCCAAGCCCGCGAGCGCGCCTGCCACGACCATGACGAGAATGTAGGTGAGTTTGACGTTCATGCCGGACTTGGTCGCGGCGGCGGGGTTTGCGCCCACCGCACGGAACCGGAACCCGAGCGTCGAGCGCTCCATCAGCCACCACACGCCCGCTGCAGCCGCAAGCGCCACCACGAATCCCCAGTTCAACGTGTAGGTGTCGCCAAACAGGTGAGGCCACTGGGCCGTCGAAGCAACCGCGGGTGACTTGGGGTTGCCCGATCCGGGGACCTGGAAGGACTTAAGGCTGAGCAACCATGAGAGCCCGTAAAGAGCCACGTAATTGAGCATGATGGTCACGATCACCTCGTGCGCGCCAGTGGTTGCCTTCAGCAGTCCTGGGATGAATCCCCACAGCGCGCCACCAAAAATTGCCCCGATGATTGCGAGTGCCAGGTGGATCCCCACAGGCAAGTGCATCGCGAAGCCGATGTAGCCTGCCATGATCGCGCCCAGGATCACTTGGCCCTGCGCGCCGATGTTAAACAGCCCCGCACGGAAGCCGATGCCGAGGCCGAGGCCCGCGAAGATTAGGGGTGACGAGTACGTCAGCGTGTTGGTGAGCGGCCGGATTCCGGACCCAAAGGTGTCGGCCTTGAAGTTGTAGATCGAGCCCTGGAACATCGCGATATAGGCCTTGGAGATGGCAGACCATGCGGCCGAGAGGGTGTCAGCTGGACGCGAAAAGAAGTAACCCGAGGCGTCCTGGACGGCCGCGTCGGACAGCATAACGAGGAGCGCGCCGACGATGAGCGCGGTCACAATGGCAAGGAATACGACGAGCCCATTCGACTCAACGATCGAACGCAGGACGTCGCTTGGGCGCTTGTCAGCCTGCTTCTTGTCGGCGGGGCGAGGCGACGTGCCCGTCTCGGTTGCGGTTGCGGTCACGCGACTTCCTCCATGTGTGCGCCAGCCATCATGAGGCCGAGTTTCTTCCGATCCGTGTCGGGAGGCACGATGCCGACGATCTTGCCGTGATACATCACCGCGATGCGGTCTGCGAGTGCAACCACCTCGTCGAGTTCAGATGACACGATCAGCACGGCGGCGCCGCCGTCGCGCTCCGCGATGATTCTCTTGTGAACAAACTCGATCGATCCCACATCGAGTCCACGAGTGGGCTGCGACGCGATGAGCAACTTGAGCGGGCGCGACAACTCGCGTGCCAGCACCACTTTTTGCTGGTTTCCGCCGGATAGGGATCCGGCCGTTGCCTTGGCCGACGTGGTGCGGACGTCAAACTCAGCGATCTTTTGCACCGCATTCGCCTCGATCTGCGCGATGTTGAGGCCGCCACGGCTTGAGAACCTCGGCTCGTGAAGCAAGTCGAGCACCAGGTTGTTCTCGATCGTGAAGCTGGCGACAACTCCGTCTGCCGTCCTGTCCTCAGGCACGTAACCCACACCCTCACCCAGCACGTCCTTGATCGACTTGCCGAGCAACTGCTCGCCTTCGAGAGTGACGGAGCCTGCCGACGCGGAGATGGCACCAAGGATGACCTCGGCCAGTTCGGTCTGGCCGTTGCCCTGCACGCCGGCGATGGCCAGGATCTCTCCGCGACGCACGTCAAAGGAGACGTCATCGAGCGTAGTGAGACCGATCTCGTCGATCGCGGACAGTCCCACGACGCTCAGTGCCACGTCCCCAGGCTTCGCGCCGGACTTGTCAACAGTCATCGAGACGTCGCGGCCCACCATGAGCGTGGCGAGCTCGACTTGGCTGGCGGTCGGTAGGGCCATGCCGACGACCTTGCCTAGCCGGATCACAGTGATGGTGTCGGCCACGGCCTGCACCTCGCGCAGTTTGTGGGTGATGAGCACCACTGACGTGCCAGAATCGCGCAACTGCCGCACGATCTCGAGCAATTCGTCGGTCTCTTGTGGGGTGAGCACTGCGGTGGGCTCGTCAAGAATGAGTACGTTTGCGTCGCGAGAGAGGGCCTTGATAATCTCGACGCGCTGTTGCGCTCCCACCGAGAGGTCCTCGACCATGGCGTCGGGGTCGACATTGAAGCCGAAGCGGTCCGAAATCTCGCGGACCCTCTTGCGCGCTGCGGCAAGGTCGAGCAGCCCATTTGACCTGAGGTTCTCGTGACCGAGCATCACGTTCTCTGCCACGGTAAAGGGGTGAATCAGCATGAAGTGCTGGTGCACCATGCCGATGCCTGCGCGCATTGCGTCACCTGGCCCCGCGAAGTGCACCACGTTGTCATCCACGAGGATCTCGCCACCATCGGCGTCGTAAAGCCCAAACAACACGTTCATGAGCGTCGACTTACCCGCCCCGTTTTCGCCCAAAAGCGCGTGCACGGTGCCAGGTTCGACCGTGAGGTCGATGTTGTCGTTCGCCACGAAGTCACCGAACTTTTTGGTGATCCCTCGCAACTCGAGTTTCACGTGG
>JAYTGI010000279.1:0-4303 GCA_043733605.1 Demequina sp.
GAGCTGATTCAGCCCATCGCCCTCGAAGAGGGACAGGGCTTCGCGATCCGCGAAGGTGGCCGCACCGTTGGTTCGGGCACCGTCACCAAGATCCTCAAGTAGTTCTCAGCAAACTGCTTGCACGACGAAGGGCCTCTGCCGCAAGGTGGGGGTCCTTCGTCGTTTCTGCGCACGTGTGAGCCGCACCTGGGCGGAGCGAGTGCCGCGGCCGGCATCGTCCACCGGGCAGGGAGAGGTCGAGGTGAATTACCCCGGAATGGGGGCTGTACGAGGGGCGTCACTGGCCCTAGCCTGATTCTGGCTTCGTGAGAGGCCCGCCGCATCGCGGCTTTCGCAGTTCGTGCTCATCGCAGGGGAGTGGAAGATGCACGGAATTGTAGGGGGGTATCGCGCTGAGCGCGATTACCTTCTTGATATGGACAGGCGTGACGGCCTCGGCCGATGAGACCAACTCGGTTGCCGACGGCACAGTCGGTGCCATCGATGCGGTCGCTGGCCACGCTCTCGACAACGCTATTGATGTGTCGTCAGCCGACTCGACAATATCCGCCGGTCACGGCGTGAGTGTCGACCTATCGAGCGATGCCTCGGACGGAATCGTGATCGACAGCCCGACTGGCGGCGACCTGGAAATCGGACTTCCGTTTCCCGACGCCGACGCCGACGCCGCAGCCGCAGCCGCAGCCAAGGTGGTTGATGGTGTCATGGTCAACGACAACGACAACGACAACGACAACGGCAACGGGAGTTCCGCCACCCCGCTCGTTCAGGACGACGGTTCGGTGCAAGTCTTGGCCACCATCGCCGACGGAAAAGCTCCCACTGCCTACGAGTACCAGTTTGCTCCTGCCCCGGGCGCGAGCCTTTCTGAGGACGCCGATGGTGGCGTATCTTTCCTTGACGCGTGAGGCAACGTGACTGGATCGATAGCGGCGCCATGGGCGGTTGACGCCGACGGCAATAGGGTTCCGACCTGGTACGAAGTTGAAGGTGACATGCAGGCCCAGCATGTAGAGCACGCGGGCGCGAAGTAGCCCGTGGTTGCAGATCCCAGTGTGTCTTTTGGGTGGAAGGTGTACGTGAAGTACAGCAAATCGGAGGTAAAGACCTTGACGTCCGGGTGGATCGGTCACGTCGCCGACAAGGCGAGTACACAGCCATTCTCTGTGTTGCCGCAGCCGAGGGTGGCGCCTTCGTCGTGGCGGCCTGCTCCATATACGTCTACGACGCAATAGGTTCGGTCATGACGACCGCCAAGAAGGCGGCATCCTTGGGTCAGTGCCTCGAACTTCAGTACTTATGCAACGGCGCTTTAGTGGGATGGAAGGGATACCCGTGCTGAGAGACCGGAAGCTGTGGCGTCGGATCGCGGTATGGTCCGGGCAACTTGTGCTTGCCATGCTTGCCGGGCAAGGATTCCTGTCATATAGAGGGAGCGGAATTCCGCTCGGGGACTTTGTCATTTTGACGTCGGGCATGATTGTCATTAGTGCGGTCGGTGAAATCGTGAAGACCAGTCGCCGCTCGGCGGATCAGGCGGCGTAGCCACGGGATCGGTTTGACAGCGACGGTCCCCGGCTCATCCCGTGGAACGTCGTCGCTGCCGCCCACTGCCCAGCCCGAATTCGCCGCCCGCACGCACGCAGGCGCGCTCGACTCAGGGCTTGGGGAACGCCGAATGCTCGGACCCGCGGGATCAGCGAGCATCGACGGGAGAGGGCTTGTTCTCGGATCAAGTTGTCGGGAGACTCCTTGGGGTCATGGACGAACCTTGGGCCCAAGGTGTTGGGAAGGGGGTTGTCCCTGCGGCGGCGTTGCCACGTCGGTTCATCGCCTGCCTCTGGACCCAGTTCAAGCGCCGCGGCGCCAGTGTTGCGGTGGCCAACGCGGACTGAGGAGCTCGCGATGACCTTCGCGAGGGCAACCGAACGCACCTGAGCCGAAACCGGGTGCCGCGAGGAGTATTGTCACAGTGAAGTGGCTGCGGGCGAGGCATCGGATCGCCATGCTCAGTTAGGACAGATACCCCGACTTTGCAACTCGGGGCCACTTCTGGCACACTAGTGCGGTTGCCTGTTACAGGGCAGCCAACCATCTTCCCGCCTCCTACGAGAAATCGTCGTGGCGCACGCGTGTCGCAGTTGAGCGACACGCCCGAGCGCGGGGGTCGGTGGATGACCATAGTTGTATGAGAGAAAAGGCAGAACCACGCCATGGCGGGACAGAAGATCCGCATCAGGCTGAAGAGCTACGACCACGAGGTGATCGACTCTTCGGCCCGCAAGATCGTTGAGACGGTCACGCGCGCCGGTGCAAAGGTAGTGGGACCCGTCCCGTTGCCCACCGAGAAGAACGTGTTTGTCGTCATTCGTTCGCCTCACAAATACAAGGATTCCCGCGAGCACTTCGAGATGCGCACACACAAGCGCCTCATCGACATCGTGGACCCGACGCCCAAGGCAGTCGATTCGCTCATGCGCCTCGACCTCCCCGCGGACGTCAACATCGAGATCAAACTCTAAAGGCCGTTAGGACTCATTCACCATGAACACGACTTCCAATGCTCAGCGCGCGGTCACCGCGTTGCTGGGTACGAAGCTGGGTATGACTCAGGTGTGGGACGAGCAGGGCCGGGTTGTCCCGGTCACCGTCGTCCAGGTCGACACCAACGTCATCACCCAGGTGCGCAATGTCGAGAAGGATGGCTATGCAGCCGTCCAACTCGCCTTCGGCGCCATCGACCCTCGTAAGGTCACCAACCCGCTCAAGGGCCACTTCGAGGCTGCAGGCGTCACGCCTCGCCGCCACGTCGCTGAGGTCCGCACCGCAAACGCCTCCGAGTTCACGCTCGGTCAGGAGATCACGGCCGATGCCTTCGAGGCCGGCCAGCTGGTCGACGTCACGGGCACCAGCAAGGGAAAGGGCTTCGCGGGTGTCATGAAGCGTCACGGCTTCCACGGCGTCGGCGCTTCCCACGGTGCTCACCGCAACCACCGCAAGCCCGGCTCGATCGGTGGCGCTTCGACGCCATCACGCGTCTTCAAGGGCATCAAGATGGCCGGTCGCATGGGATCTGACCGCACGACGGTCCAGAACCTTCGCGTCCAGGCCGTCAACCTCGAGAAGGGCCTCATCCTCATTAGGGGTGCGGTTCCCGGCAACAAGGGCGGCGTCGTGTTGATCCGTTCCGCCGTGAAGGGTGCGTGACACCATGGCTGACACGCTGACTGTCGACGTTGTCGACGCGAAGGGCAAGAAGGCCGGCACGGCCGAGCTTCCCGGAAGCGTCTTCGACGTGACCGCAAACATTCCTCTGATGCACCAGGTGGTCGTCGCCCAGCGCGCGGCCGCTCGCCAGGGCACCCACGCGACCAAGACTCGCGGCATGGTGTCAGGCGGTGGCAAGAAGCCGTTCAAGCAGAAGGGCACCGGCCGCGCCCGTCAGGGTTCAAGCCGTGCACCTCAGATGACCGGCGGTGGCGTGGTCCACGGACCCCAGCCCCGCGATTACTCGCAGCGCACGCCCAAGAAGATGAAGGCCGCCGCCCTGCGCGGTGCCTTGTCCGACAGGGCTCGCGCCAACCGGGTTCACGTGGTGTCTTCGCTCGTTTCGGGTGAAGCCCCCTCGACTCGGACGGCCATGACTGCGCTCGGTTTGGTCACGAATGGCCGTTCGGCTCTCGTGGTGCTGACCCGCTCCGACGAGGTTGCCTGGAAGTCGCTGCGCAACGCATCGGCCGTCCACGTGATCGCCGTTGACCAGCTCAACACGTACGACGTCCTCATTCACGATGACGTCGTCTTCACGGCGGACGCCCTCGCGGCGTTCCTCGCGGGCCCTGTGAAGGGTGCGTCGGTCAAGGCCGTCGCCACCGAGACCGAGGCTTCGGCCGAGGCGGAGGAGAACTAACATGACCGCACTAGGCAAGGACCCCCGCGACATCTTGATCAAGCCTGTTGTCTCTGAGAAGAGCTACGGCCTGATGGACCAGGGCAAGTACACCTTCGAGGTGGACCCCCGCTCCAACAAGACCGAGATCAAGATTGCCGTTGAGAAGATCTTCGGCGTCAAGGTCACGTCTGTGAACACGATCAACCGCAAGGGCAAGACGCGCAAGACGCGTTTCGGCCTTGGCAAGCGCAAGGACGTCAAGCGCGCCATCATCACCGTTGCCGGTGACGGGGCCATTGACATCTTCAGCGGCCAGGCCAGCTAGGTAAGGAACAGGAACCATGGCTATTCGCAAGTACAAGCCGACGACCCCGGGCCGTCGTGGCTCGTCTGTCGCCGACTTCGTCGAGG
>JAYTGI010000280.1:0-11275 GCA_043733605.1 Demequina sp.
GCACCCTCATCACCTGACCTCGCGCCGCCATCCAACAACGGCAGAACCTCGCCAACTATCGGCGAAGGTCACAGCCTTTGCCCGACGCTCCTCAAGTAACTCGTGTGTGACGACTTGAGCCATGTGGGGGATCAGATCGTGCGAACGCTTGGCGAGCCACGGCAGTCCTTGGCGGGTGAGCCACCAACAACGTGCCAAAAGCGACGGACGCGCACCCGCCGTGTTGATGTCCTTGACTTGGGGATACTTGGCGGCCAGTGCGCGCAGCGCCGCCTCCGCAAGTGCCCGATGCCCCGCGGGAGACGGGTGAATTCTGTCGATGTGCCACGCGGCCTCGCCCAGGTGCGCGAACACCTCTGCGCCATTGATCCAGTGGACGTCCGTGCCCGCGGCGGCCATGCCGAGTGCGCCATTCGCCTGGCCGATGCGGCGTGACATCACGGCCGACACGCGCCTGCCCAATACGTCGAATGCGGCGATCTTGTCGAGGCTGATCATCACGATCTCGCGGCCGGGCCTGCGCAGCCTTGTGATGGCGTCGGCCACTCGCTCCGTGATCTCGGGCGGGCTAAAGTCCCCGCGCAAGACGTCGTTGCCGCCCACCGTGAGAAGGACAACGTCGGGGCGTTGCATGAGGCCTGTCGGCAACTGGCTGACACCAAGGCTGCGCGCGCGAGTGCCGTTTTCTGCCAGGTTTGTGTAACTTGAGGCGCCGATCGCGTGAGCCACGTGCGCCGCCCAGCCCGCTCCGATACCCGGCACCGTGCCATCGCCGATGCCGAGGGTGATCGAGTCTCCCATGGCCACCACGCGGGGTCCGCGCGCCGAGTGTTCGGATCGAGCGGTCATGACGGTCTCCTCGGCTCGGGCGCCAGTGCGGCGAGCTCGGACGTGTGGAGGTCGAGCATGAGGTCGACCGTCGCCGACCACGGCATCGTTTCCGCTCGAGAGCGGGCGGCCGCGCGCCTGTCGCTCACCCCGCGCGTCAGGATCGCCTGTATCGCGTCGGCGAAACTCTCGGCGGTTCCGTCCGCGGCGACGCCCGCGTCGGCTACGACCTCGGGAAGCGCGGACGCCGCGTTGACGACGGCGGGGGTACCCGAAGCGAGGGCCTCGAGCGCGGCCAAGCCGAAGGTTTCGATAGGTCCTGGCGCGACCACCACGTCGGCGCTCGCAAGCAATTGTGCGAAGTAAAGGCGATCGGTGACGAAGCCGAGGAAGGTGGCGGGGAGGCCGCTCGCTCGCTCGCGCATCTGCGGCGCGACGTTTCCCGTCCCCGCGCTCACGAGGCGCACCTTCTCGCCGCGTTCGACGAGCAACCTGACGGCGTCGATCGCGAGCTCTGGTCGCTTCTCGGTCGACAACCGCGAGGCCATGAACAACAGGGTCTCGTCCTCCGTCGCGACGCTTGAGCGCGCCTCGGAGGATGCATTGCGGGGGTGGAAGCGGTCGAGGTCGACCCCCAAGGGGACCTTGACGGCGGCGAGTCCCGCGCGTGTGAACTCCGCTCGGGCGAATTCGGTGGTACACACCACGGTGGTGAAGCGCTTGTGCGTTCCGCGATTGTGCCAGTCCGCGAGGCCCTCGATCGAGACCAGGCGCCTGAGCCAGCCCGGTAGGTTGGCCGCCAGGATGCCGTCGGCGCGCTCGTGGGCAAAGAAGGCAGAGGGAATGCCCCTGCGCACGGCCCATGCACCCAGAGAGCGGAGCGTCGTGCGATCCGAGACCTCGAGCACGTCTGGGGCGAAGTCGGCGAGCACTCTGCGCACCTTGCGCGGGCGCACGATGACGCGATAGCCGCCCGAACCAGGGATGATCGGCGCGCGCAGGGTCACGCGCGTGCCGTAGGGCGTGTCCTCGACGAGGTCTCGCTCGCCGGGAACGACGAGCAATACCTCGTGCCCTCGGTCGCGATACCCCGCACCGAGGGCGTGCATCGCGGTACGCAGCCCCCCCGATGTTGGACCGTAGAAGTTGGCGATGTGCGCGATGCGCATCAGGAGTCGCTCCTGCCCGCGGCGTCCTTGTCTACGGCCTCGCGGTGGCGGGCCTTGGCCTCGGCAACCTCGCCTGGCCTCCACATGAGGCCCTTGAGGAGCTTGTCGCTCTCAGGGAGAAGTTGAGGGCGATCCTGGTGGATTCGCGCGGCCTCGGCGTAGTAGTCCATGAGTGCGTCGCACACTTTGGACCAGGTCCTGCCCTCGACCGATACGCGTGAGTGGGCGGCGAATCGCTCGCGCAACTCTGTGTCTTCCACAAGAGCGGTCACGTACCGTACCATCTCGTCGAGTTGGCCGGGGGTGTACAGGAATCCGGTCTCGCCGTGATCCACCAGGTCGATCGGTCCGCCTCGGCGGGGAGCGACGATCGGCACTCCGGAGGCGAGCGCCTCCTGGATTGTCTGACAGAAGGTCTCGACTTCGCCGCAATGCACGAACAGATCGAAACTTGCGACCGCTTCGGCAAGGTCGTCGCCGGTAAGAAAGCCCAAGAATCGCGCATCAGGAAGCAACGCCTTGAGCTTTTCGTGCGAGGGTCCCTCGCCAACGATCACCACGCGAATCCCGTCCACCGTCGCGAGTCGTGCCAAGTCTTCTACGCGCTTTTCTGCGGCCAAACGCCCCACGTAGCCGACGATGACCTCGCCGTTGGGTGCCCACGCCTTGCGCAATGAGTCCGAGCGTTTGGCTGGGTGAAAACGGGCGGCGTCTACTCCTCGGGGCCACAAACGGAGTCGCGGTACTCCCAACTGGTCGAGCTGGCGCATCGCGTACGTCGATGGCGCGAGGGTGAGGTCGGCGCGCTCGTGGATGTTGAGCACCCTGTTCCACAGGATGCCCTCGCCCCAAGCCATTCCGTAGCGATCGGCGTAGCTGGGAATCTCGGTCTGGTAGATCGCGACGCAAGGCAGATCGAGCTCGTTCGCGGCCCGCACTGCTGTCCACCCCAAAGTAAAAGGCGAGGCGAGGTGGACGATGTCGGGCTCGTAGTCCTCGAGCACGCGCGAGATCTTGCCGACGCCGCTCAGCGCGACCCGCACATCCCTGTAGCCAGGCCATCCCATCGCGGGAAGTCGCGTGATCGACGCAATCCCGTAGCGCACGGGGCCTTGGCTGCCCTTCGACTCCGGAGCGATGACCATCGCCTCGTCGCCCCTGGCGGTTAAGTGGTCGATCACACGCAACAGGGAGTTGGTCACGCCGTTGGATTGCGGCAAGAACGACTCTGCGACCAACGCGACCTTCATGGTCTCATTGTCACCCACGGACGCCGCGAGCGGGGAGCAACGAATTGAACGACACGGTGAAGGTTGGGTGACCCTCGGGTGACAATGGGACCGTGATTCGCCTCTTCGCGGTGCCGCTCGCACTCGCAGCGGTCGTGCTTGTCGCCGTCGCGGCCGCAGCCCCCGCGAGCGCGCACACGACGCTCATCGGCGTCGATCCCGTCGAGGGCACAACGGTCGCGGAGGGAAGCGCCGTCACGCTCACGTTCTCGGAGGACCTGCTCACGATCGGCGCCGAGGCGACGGTGACCGATTCGTCAGGAGTGGTGACGACGCTTGACGTGACCTTCCCAAGCGCGTCATCCGCACAAGTGGTACTTCCCGCGATGGCGGGTGGGGGCGTCACCGTCGCGTGGCGCGTTGTTGCGAACGACGGGCACCCCGTCGAGGGCGCGCTTGCCTACGTGGCCGCGGCGCCTTTGCCGCCCTCGCCGCCGGCGGCCTCAACGACGCCGAGCCCGACGGCGTCCCCTGGAACGGAGCACGCGACCCCGTCGCCCACCGCCTCGCCCACCGCCTCACCCACCGCCTCGCCCACCCCGGGCGGCGCCACGACGGGCGACTCTCCGGCCTTCAACTACGTGGCCCTACTCCTCGCCATCTTTGCCGCGCTGCTCGCCGCGAGCGTCGCCGTCGTCGCGCAAAGGCGACGCCGCTAACCGCCGCGACGCGGGCACTTCAGGGCGTGGGACGATGTGGGCATGACTCTCCGGCTCGGCACCCGTGGCAGCGGCCTCGCCAGGGCGCAATCGACGGCGATCGCGGGGGCGCTGACGGCCGTAGCGCGCGCCAAGGGACTCACCATCGACTTCGAGCTCCATATCGTCACGACGAGCGGAGACACGTCGAGGGAACCGCTCGTCGGCTCGGAATCGACGGGGGTGTTTGTCACGGCAGTGCGAGAAGCGCTCCTCGCGGGGGATTGTGACCTCGCGGTGCACTCGCTCAAGGACGTGCCGGTTGGGCCATGCGACGGCATCTCGCTCGCGGCCATGCCCATTCGAGAGGACTCGAGGGACGCGCTGTGCTCCGGAGGCGTCGCGCTCGCGGACCTGCGCGAGGGCGCCCGCGTCGGGACCGGGTCCCCGCGCCGTTCCGCGCAGCTGCTCGCGCTCAGGCCGGACCTCGAGGTAGTGCCGATTCGCGGAAATGTCGACACCAGGCTGGCGATGGTGGGGGGAGGCTTTGACGCCGTCGTGCTGGCGGTGGCCGGCCTCAAGAGGCTCGGCCGATTGGGCGACGTGAGCGAGATCCTCGCGTACGACGCGATGGTGCCAGCGCCTGGTCAGGGCGCGCTCGCGGTCGAGACGAGGGTCGACGTTGGCGCCGACCTTGCGGCCGCCGTTGCCTTGCTCGATGACCCCACGACTCGCGCGGCCACGACGGCGGAGCGCGAGGCCCTTCGTGTGCTGGAGGCGGGTTGCTCTGCGCCTGTGGGAGCCCACGCCGCGATAGACAAGGGCATCCTGACCCTCACGGTGCGCGTCACCAATCTGACGGGAACCCTTCAATTGACCGAGACGAATCGTGGCGCTCTCCATGAGGCCAAGCGCATCGGTATGGTCACGGCTCATTCATTGCTTGGGCGAGGAGCGGCCCACTTGATGGGACGCACGTGATGGGCGCGCTCGCCGGATTGCGGGTCATGGTTCCCGTCACGGCGGGGCGCAGGGAGCTCGCTGATGCCCTCTGGCGAGCGGGAGCCGAGGCCCTCGAAGTCGAGTGGATAGCGATTCGCGCCGCGGCCGATGCCGACGCCCTGGAAAGGGCCGTGCGCGAGTGGTGCGCGGGCGAGTACGCCTGGCTCGCGGTGACGAGCCGCAACGCGGTGGCGGCGATGGATGCGGCGGCGCGCACCCTCGGTGCGTCACTCGCCGCTCCCTCCCCTCAAGCCCGCGTCGCGGTCGTGGGAGACGCGACGAGGGCCGTGTGCGAATCGATAGGTCTCGCCGTGGACCTGGTGCCCGAGACGGCGACGGGTAGGGGACTGGCCGCCGCGTTCCCCGTGGGCGACGCCCGCGTCCTGATTCCCTTGGGGGACAGGGCATCTCCCGTGCTCGCAGCGGGCATCGCGGCCAAGGGATGGGACGTGACCTCGGTCGAGGCGTATCGCACCGTCGCGGGCGAGGGGCCGACGGCGGCGCAGGTCGCATCGCTGGCCTCCGGCCAGGTGGACGCGGTGGTCTTGACGTCCGGATTCATGGCGGCGCGTCTCGCGGAGGCGTGGCCCACGATCCCCGCGTCGACCACAATGGTGGCTATTGGGCCCTCGACTGCCGCGGCCGCCGCCGCGGCGGGACTGAGGGTCACCGAGCTGGCCGACAGGCCCACGTATGAGGCCCTCATCGAGGCTCTGTGTCGATCGACCGAAGGGAAGGCGCCATGACCGGCCAGTCACGCAGGCCACGCAGGCTGAGGGCCTCGGCGCCGTTGCGGGCCCTGGTTCGCGAGACGAGGCCGCAACCGAGGCAGCTCGTCTTGCCGTTCTTCGTGAAGGAGGGCATCGACGGCCCCCACGCGATCCCGTCGATGCCTGGCGTCTCCCAATGGCCGCTGACGAGCGTGCGCGACATCGCGACCGCCGCCGCGGATGCGGGTATCGGCGGCATCATGTTGTTTGCGATTCCCGCCGTGCGTGACGAGCAGGGCTCCGCCGCGTGTGAGGACGACGGAATCCTCAACTTGGCTATCCGTGAGGCCGTCGCTGCGGCGGGCGATCGCATCGTCGTGATGGCCGACCTGTGCCTCGACGAGTTCACGTCCCACGGTCACTGCGGGGTGCTCGATGCCGCGGGCGTCATCGACAACGACGCGACGCTCGAGGTCTACGGGCGCATGGCGATCGCCCAGGCCACGGCGGGAGCCCACGTGCTCGGGCTCAGCGGAATGATGGACGGGCAGGTGGCCGCCGTGCGCTCCGCTCTCGACGCGGAGGGCTTCGCGGACACCGCGGTGCTCGCCTACGCCGCCAAGTACGCGTCAGCCTTCTACGGGCCGTTCAGGGAGGCCGTCGACAGCGCTCTCGTCGGCGACAGGAAGACGTACCAGATGGACCCGGCCAATCGCCGCGAGGGAGGCCTCGAGGCCGCCCTCGACGAGGCGGAGGGCGCGGACATCCTCATGGTCAAGCCCGCATTGCCCTACCTCGACGTCCTCGCCGACGTGGCCTCCCAGTCGCTCGTTCCCGTCGCCGCGTACCACGTCTCGGGCGAGTACGCCCAGATCGAGGCCGCCGCCGCGCACGGGTGGATCGACAGGAGGGCCGCCCACCTGGAGGCGCTCACGTCGATCGTGCGCGCAGGCGCGGACATCGTCCTCACGTATGCGGCCCTCGACCTCGCGACGTGGTTGCGGGAGGACTCATGAGGCCCAAGACGGACAAGCTGCGGCGACTCATGCACGCCTTCGTGATGCGCACACCCCAGGGGCAGCGCGGCTGGGAGGCGCGCGCGAACGCGATCCTGCCTGGCGGCGTGAACAGTCCCGTGCGAGCGTGGACGGCGGTGGGCGGCCACTCGCTCCCGATCTCTTCGGCGAGCGGCGCGGTCGTCACCGACGTGGCGGGGGGTCACTACATCGACCTCGTCGGATCGTGGGGAGCGGCGATCGCTGGCCACGCCCACCCCACGGTGGTCGCCGCCGTGACACGCGCTGCAAAGCGCGGACTGAGTTTTGGCGCGACGACGGAGGCCGAGGTCGAGCTGGCGGAGCTCATCCGCGAGCGGTACGCGCCCGCCGAGCGGGTCCGCCTCGTGTCGACGGGCACCGAGGCGACGATGACGGCGCTTCGGCTCGCCCGCGCCGCCACCGGTCGCGACGTTGTCATCAAGTTCGCGGGCCTTTATCACGGCCACGCGGATCCCTTCTTGGTGGCCGCCGGATCGGGACTCGCCACCGCGGCCACCCCGGACAGCGCGGGAGTCACCGCCGCGACCGCCGCCGACACGATGGTGCTGCCATACGGCGACGTCGAGGCGCTGACGGGGGCCTTCGCCCAGCACGGGGCGCGAATCGCCGCCGTCATCACCGAGGCGGCGCCCTGCAACATGGGAGTGGTGCACCCTCCCGCCGGCTTCAACAGGCTCATCCGCGAGCTGACGCGTCAAGAGGGCGCGGTGTTCATCCTCGACGAGGTCCTGACGGGCTTCAGGGCGGGGCCCGCGGGGTGGTGGGGCGTCGAGAGGGACGAGGCGCTCTCGCGAGGAGAGCTTCCCTGGGTCCCCGACCTTGTCACGTTTGGCAAGGTCATCGGTGGGGGGCTGCCGGTGGCGGCCGTCGCCGGCCGTGCGCCCCTCATGGAACAGCTCGCGCCGTTGGGGGCGGTGTACCAAGCGGGAACGCTCTCAGGAAATCCCGTCGCGGTCGCCGCGGGTCTCGCGACGCTCGGGATCATGGACGCTGACGCGTATGCGGCGCTCGCACGGGCGGCGGACGAGGTCCGCGAGGGGGTTCACGAGGCCCTGCTCGCCTCCGGTGTGACCCATGCGGTGGGTCAGGCCGGAACCCTCTTCTCGTTCTTTCTCGGCCTCAACTCGGCCCCCGTGACCTTCGCAGATGTCGCTCGCCAGGACGCTCGCGCGTTCGGGGCGCTGTTTCGCCACATGAGGGCCGAGGGCGTTTCCCTGCCTCCGAGCGCCTTCGAGTCATGGTTTGTGTCACTCGCTCATGAGCCGTCCGTAACAAGGCGCATCGTGGACGCCGCGGGCTCCTGGCGCCCTTGAGCAAGGGTCGTCCCTGGTAGATCTCCCGCTGCACGGACCTAGGTCCCGGGGTGTCTTGAAACTCACGGCGAGCCCTCGCCGCGAGTGAGGCGCGCGTCTTTCAAGATTCATGCGCGGCGAGGCCATGCGAAACATCGCCTCCGTACGGTCGAAGTGTCCGGTCCCCAGGTTGCGCCCCTCGCGGCGCCAACGGACAGTCCTTGGAGGGCACATGACCATCAATGCGAAGCTCGACTCCGCGGCCGTCGACCAAGAGCAGGGAGTGATCGGTCCCGGTCGTTGGATCGAACGCTGGACCCCTGAGAACGACCTCTTTTGGGAGGCGAGGGGCAAGGCCATCGCCCTGCGCAACCTCGCCTTCTCGATCGTCGCCGAGCACATCGGCTTCTCCGTGTGGCTCTTGTGGTCGATCGTCGTCGTCAAGATGTACGGCACCTTTGACGATTCGGGCGCCCTTGTCTCCGCGGGGGCGAACGGCTGGGCGCTCACGGCGGGGCAGGGGTTCACGCTGCTCGCCGTCGCCTCCGGCGTCGGCGCGGTCTTGCGGATCCCCTACACGTTCGCCGTGCCGATCTTCGGCGGCCGCAACTGGACGGTGATCTCGGCACTCCTCTTGCTGCTCCCGACGCTCGCCCTCGCTTGGGTGGTCGGGCGCCCGGACACCTCGTTCGGTGTGTTGTTGTTGGTCGCCGCGACCGCGGGGCTTGGCGGGGGAAACTTCGCCTCCTCGATGTCGAACATCTCGTTCTTCTATCCAGACAAGGCCAAGGGCTGGGCGCTAGGGCTCAACGCGGCGGGCGGAAACATCGGCGTTGCGGTCGCTCAGAAGGGCGTCCCCCTCGTGATCGGCCTCGGCGGACTCGGACTGGCAAACGCGGGTCTCGTCTATGTGCCGCTCGCGGTCGCGGCCGCGGTGCTCGCGTTCCTGTTCATGGACAACCTGCGCGAGGCCAAGGCCGATCCCAAGCCCACGATCGCGTCGCTCAAGCAGGGCCACACGTGGCTCATGGCGTTCTTGTACAGCGGCACGTTCGGCTCCTTCATCGGGTACTCCTCCGCGTTCCCGACGCTCCTCAAGGTGGTCTTCGAGCGCACGGACATCGCGCTCAGCTGGGGATTCCTTGGGGCGCTAGTTGGTTCCCTCGCCCGCCCGATCGGCGGCAGATTGGCAGACAGGATCGGCGGCTCTCTCGTCACCGCCGTGACGTTCGTGCTGATGGCAGGGGCCGGCGTCACCGCGGTCATCGGCGTCCAGCACAAGTCGCTCCCCATCTTCTTCTTGAGCTTCATGGCCCTGTTCTTGTTCACGGGGGTCGGCAATGGGGCGACCTATCGCATGATTCCCACGATCTTCAAGCGACTCCACGAGGACAAGGGCGACGGCTCGGAGGCGTCTATCCTCGACTTCAAGCGTCAGGCGGCGGGCGCGGTGGGCATCATCTCCGCGATCGGCGCGGGCGGCGGCTTCGCGATTCCCTTCGTCTACAAGTGGGCAAAGGAGACGCACGGAAGCATCGTCCCCGCGCTGCAGATCTACGTGGGCGTGTTCCTGTTCATGGCGGCATTGACGGCGGTGTTCTATCTCCGCAAGGGCGCCAGGATGCACAACGTCTGACATGGCCGACACGATGACGGCGGCGCTTTCGCGAGGCATCGTCGCAACCGACGGCGTGCCGGGCGGCGCCGTCGGCACCCATTGCCCCTATTGCGCCCTGCAATGCGCGCAGACGCTCACGCCTACGCCTGGCGACAGGCTTCCCGTGAGCGTCAAGGGTCGCGACTTCCCCACGAATCGCGGCGGCATGTGCCAAAAGGGCTGGACGTCGCCCGAGGTGCTGCGCGCGGCCGACAGGCTCACAACCCCCCTCATCCGCGACCGCCGCGGCGGGCCCACGCGCGAGGCGACGTGGGAAGAAGCGCTCGACCTCATCGCCGCGCGGTTGACCGCCCTGCAGGCCGCGCACGGGGACCACGCGGTCGCCGTGTTCGGTGGCGGGGGCCTCACCAACGAGAAGGCGTACGCGCTCGGAAAGTTCGCGAGGGTCGCGCTGCGGACGCCCTACATCGACTACAACGGCCGCTTCTGCATGTCGTCCGCCGCCGCCGCCTCCAACCGCACGTTTGGGATGGACAGGGGCCTCGGTTTCCCCCTCGCGGACGTGGGTGGCGCCGACGCGGTGTTGCTCCTTGGCTCGAACGTCGCCGTCACGATGCCCCCACTCGTGCAACACCTCGCGGGCGTGCGCTCGCGGGGAGGCCTCATCTACGTGGACCCGCGCCGTACCGCGACCGCGGCGCTCACGGAGGCGGGCGGCGGCATCCACCTCCAGATCGTCCCTGGTACGGACTTGGCGCTTCTGCTGAGCCTCCTGCACGTGCTCATCGAGGAGTCGCTGGTCGATCACGCCTACCTGGCCGAGCGCGTTATCGGCTGGGAGGCCGTGCGTTCCTCGGTGAGCCGCTGGTGGCCCGAGTACGCCGAATCCGTGACGGGGGTCCCCGCGGACCTCGTGCGGCGCGCCGCCCGCTTGCTCGCCGCGAGTTCTCCCTCCTGCGGCGGCAAGGGGGCGTACGTGTTGACGGGCAGGGGCCTCGAACAGATGGCCTCGGGGACCGATGCCGTGTCCGCCGGCATCAACGTGGCGCTCGCGTTGGGGTTGCCGGGTCGCATCGGCTCGGGCTACGCGCCCATCACCGGCCAAGGGAACGGTCAGGGCGCTCGCGAGCACGGGCTCAAGGCCGACCAGCTGCCTGGATACACCCTCATCTCCGACCCGGTCAGGCGCGCCCATGTCGCCTCCGTGTGGGGAGTAGAGCCCGACACCCTGCCGGGGCCCGGCGTCCCCGCCATGGAGCTGCTGCGCAGGCTCGGCACGGACGACGGTCCGCGCGCACTCTTGGTGCACGGCTCCAACGTGGTGGTGTCCGCTCCCAATTCCGACGTGGTGTGCGCCGCGCTCGACCGTCTCGACTTCTTGGTGGTGAGCGACATCGTCCCCTCCGAGACCGCCGCTTACGCCGACGTCGTCCTTCCGGTCACGCAGTGGGCGGAGGAGGAGGGCACGATGACCAACCTCGAGGGTCGCGTGATCCGTCGCCGCAAGGCCGTCGATGCGCCTGGCGACGCGAAGGGCGAGCTGTGGGTGCTCCGCGAGCTCGCCGCGAGGCTGGGCTGCACGGCGCTGTTCTCCGAGGACGCATCGGTCATGTTTGACGAGATGGCGAGGGCGTCGGCGGGCGGCCCCGCCGACTACTCGGGGATCAGCTA